>JADFHU010000324.1 GCA_022567055.1 Planctomycetota bacterium | reverse complement strand
CGGCTTCATCGTCGAAGGTGTCCGCAGCACTCAGCAACAACTCGTCCAATTTACCCGTCTGCTCCCCGACCGCCACGATCTGAACCAGGAGCGGCGGGAATGAACCCGACCGGTCCAAGGGGGCCGCCAGGGACTCACCCCGCTTGACCTCTTCCGCCACCACATCGATCTCCCGCGCCAGGACCTCGTTGCCCAAGGTGTCGCGCACCACGGCCAGGGCATCGAGGATGGTCACGCCCCCTGCCGTCAAGGCACCCAAGGTCCGCGCGAAACGCCCCACCGCGATCGTCTTGAGCACGGTGCCCAGGATGGGAATCCGTATACGAAAGGCGTCCCACTGCAGCCGGCCCTCCGTGCGAAGCCAACGAATCAACTGAACCGTAGCGATGACCAGCGCCACCGTCGCCAGGCCGCCAAAGAGGGTCGTAAACATGGCCTTCACCACATCGCTCATCGTGAGCAACATGCGAGTCGGTAGAGGCATCAGCGCCGGATCCATGTCCATCGTCGCCATGATCCCCGGCAGGATCCAGGTCACAATCACCGTCACCGAGACCAAGCCCAGAACGAGAACGAACATGGGATAGGCGGAGGCGTTCTTCATGTTGGTGACCACCTTGTCCTCGCGTTTGAGAATCTCGGCCAGTTGAGAGGTGGTCTCTTCGAGGATGCCCCCGGTCTCGCCCACGCGGACCATGGACAGGTAGAGGGGGCTGAAGACCTCCTGATGTTCGGCCATCGCCTCGGAGAGAGACAGGCCCCCATGCACTGATTGGACCAAGTCATCGAGCAGCTCCCGCATCACCGGTTTCTTCTGCTGGTCGCGCAGCAGTTCCAGGCAGTTCATCAGGGGCAAGCCCGCCCGCAGCGCCGTGCTGAACTGCGTGGTCATGGAAACCAAATCTTTGCTCCGGACCGGCCGTCTGCCCAGAAAGGATCGAGCAGACGCGGGGAGATCCTCCCCGAGGGAACGATGCTCCTGGGGCTGACCCGCGTCCAACAACTCGGTCACAAAGCGTCCCTGATGGGACAGCAGCGCCACCGCGCTCTTGCGGTCCAGCGCATCGATGGCGCCGGCCACCGTCGCCCCGCCCTTATCAATGGCTTTGTACGAAAATTGAGTCAATCGAATCCCTGTAACCCTTCGGGCCGGCCGTACCCTTAGTCTTCCTCACCGATGGTTTTCGACACTCGAAATACCTCATCGGGAGAGGTCAGCCCGGCGATGACCTTTTCCAGCCCGTCGTGAAGCATGCTCACGTGGTCTTCCGATGCCGCTCGGTTGATCTGGTCCGTGGTGGGACGGGTAGGGATCAGGTCGCGCAGTTTGCGATTGATTCGCAAGAGTTCGAACATCCCTGCGCGGCCGGTCATGCCCGTCTGATTGCAGTGGGTACATCCGCGTCCGTGGTAAAACTGCGTTTCGGCCGGGAGGGTCATCGATCCATTTCTCAGGCTGTCGATAAGGTTTTGATCGGGCTGGTAGGCCTCTTTGCACTGCAGACATATCTTGCGAATGAGGCGTTGACCCAAGATGGCCTCGACCGAGCTGGCAATGAGAAAGGGTTCTATCCCCATGTCAATCAGACGCGTAATGGCGCCGGCCGCATCATTGGTGTGGAGCGTCGAAAAGACCAGATGCCCCGTCAGTGCCGCCCGGATGGCGATGTCCGCCGTCTCACGGTCACGAATCTCACCGACCATGACCACGTCGGGATCATGCCGCAAGATGTGTCGCAGGCCCGTGGCGAAGGTCAGGCCCCGTTTGGGATTGACCGGCATCTGACAGATACCATCCAATTGATACTCCACCGGATCCTCAATCGTGATCATCTTGACCGACGGTGAAAAGATCTCCTTCAAGGAGGCGTAGAGCGTGGTCGTCTTGCCACAGCCGGTGGGTCCCGTGACCAACACGATGCCGTGGGTCTTGCGGAGACTCTGTTCCCACCCCTGCCGGCACACCGCGTTCATGCCCAGGTCTTCCAGGTCAATCAGGGCGGCCGTCTTGTCCATGATCCTCAACACGATCGACTCCCCGAACACCGTCGGTACGGTGGAAACACGCAGATCGATCCTCCCGTGCGTACCGGAAAACTCGATATGACCATCTTGGGGCATATAGCGTTCGGCGATGTTCATGTTCGCCATGATCTTGATCCGAGAGACGATGGCGGCCAGCAAGCGCTTGGAGGAGGGTGTTTTCTCGACCAGAAGTCCATCCACCCGGTACTTGATCTTGACCTCCTTTTCGAAGGGCTCGATATGGATATCACTGGCACGCTCATCCATCGCCTCCAGGATGATCAGATTGACCAGGTTGACGAGCGAGGGCTCTTTCGCGAGTTTTTGCAGTTCCGCCGCCGAATAGTCACCACTGTCCAGCGGGGCATCGGAGACCTGCTCCGACGGCACCAGATCATCCAGCATCCGCGCCACATTGCTGCCATAGAAACGGAGTATGGCGTTCTCCATCTCCAGTGAATCGCAGTAGTAGCGACGGATCGAAGCGCCCGTGACGAGCCGAAGGTCCTCGATGACCTCCGCCTTGAAGGGATCTGTCATGGCCACCGCCAGGCGTCCCTGTTCGTACCAGAGGGGGAGCACATCGTGCTTTTTCACAAAATCTGCCGGAATGAGCCCCACGACATCGGCCGTCACCGAGACCGAGGTCAGGTCAAGCTTCTCGATACCGGCCTGGACGGCGAGGGCCTCAATCAACTGCGCTTGGGTCACGTGGCCGAGATCGAGGAGGATCTCTCCCAATCGCCTGGCACTGGACTGCTGTTCCGCGAGGGCCAGTTGGAGGGTGGACTCATCGATATAAGAACGCTCACAGAGCAGTTGTCCCAGTTTTTTTCTGCCATTGCTGATCATAAATCCAACCTAGGTATGCCTTTCCGCTATCTTCAAGGTATCGATCGGCCCTTCTTGTGGGGATGCACTTGTGTCCCCTTACGTCCCTGAGTTTGATCCTGCCGGCCTCGTACATGCTGATGTCCGCACGCCGGAGATGACTCCGTCTGCCCCCACCATAAGGTTTTGACGCTCTTACAGTCAGCTTTGTTACATAAAAACGTGATTTTTCCCGTCAAAAACTCCCTTGAGCCGATTCTTTCTGCCCTTAAGATACACAGATAGGCTTGGTCCGGTTCCACACTTTTCTTTCAGCTCAACCCTCAAAGCCGCCTCTCGCCGCTTTTTCCACCTCGGTGATGACTTCGAGAGGGATTTCCCTGGGGGCCCGATCATGCCTGAGCTTGACACGACAAGATAGCCATTCTATCATTTTTATGAGACCTTGACGAAAGGACAGTCACACTGCGTCGTCAGGTCGACGTGTCAGGCCATGAAGTTCCAGATGACGAAGAACTGCGGGATTCTGCTGATGCTGTTGCTGCTGTTCGGCGAGCACGTAGCAGCCCACACCGGCGACCACCGGCGAACCCCCGTCGTCGACGTGTATCAGCGCTGTCATCGGGCGGTTGTCAACATCTCCGGCCAACGCGTCGTCGCTTCCTCGGTCCGGCCCGGCTTTGACTTTCCCGGTTTCTTCGACACGTGGGGACGGCGTTATACGCGGCGGATTCCCGAGCTGGGCTCCGGTTTTGTCGCCCATCGGGAGGGGTTTATCATTACCAATGCCCATGTGGTCGAGGGCACAGACAGGATCAAGGTCACCTTTAGCGATGGCCGCGAGTACCGGGCCCGGATCATCAATACGCACAAGAACAAGGATCTGGCCGTGCTGCAGATTGACGCGAATGAGCCCCTGCCCGTCATCGAACTGGGAACAAGCAACGACCTGCTCATTGGCGAAACAGTGATCGCCATTGGCAATCCCTTTGGCTATTCAAACACCGTCACCAGCGGCGTGGTCAGCGCGGTAGGACGGGACATACAGGTAGATGAGGGGTTTTGGCTCCGAGGCCTGATCCAGACGGATGCCTCGATCAATCCGGGCAATAGTGGCGGCCCGCTGCTCAACATCGATGCCAAACTCGTGGGCATCAACACCGCCATCAAGGCCGACGCGGAGAATATCGGCTTTGCGATCCCCGTGGATGGCCTGGTCAACAACATCCGCCAGATGCTCATGCCGGAACAACTACGTCGGGTTCGGTTGGGTCTGATCCTAGGGAGAAAGCAGAGCGTAGGCCCCCATACGGGTTTGCTCGTGGAGGCCGTCACACCGAACAGCCCCGCCGACAGACAGGGCATCGCTGCGGGGAATCTCATCCTAAGACTGGATGGACACCCCCTGACAGATGTCTTTGATTTCTACATCAAGATGATGGACAAGGAGATCGGCGAGCCCATCGAGCTTGAATACGCCCGGACGGAGGGCACGGCCGTCACACGCCGACACACCAGGCTCACCCTGACGGCCCGGCCGATTCCCGATGGTGTCGGTCTGGCGAAACGCTTCTTTCAAATGGAGGTATCCGAGTTGAATCGCACGCTGGCCAGACGATTCAACTTCGACGGACCGCACGAACTGCTCGTTATTGCCGATGTGTCGGCTTCGGGGCAGGCCGCCGGGATCGGTCTGCGTGAGGGCGATCTCATCTTAAGCATCAATCACCACACCCTCACCACCCTCAGAGAATTCTCTCTGGAGATGGAAAAGGTCAGCGCGGGGGATGACGTCGAACTCCGCATCATGAGGTTCCGTCTGGGACTCTTCGGCAATTATGTCCCGCGCCGCTACCAGATAAAGCTGAAGGCAGCGCACTGAGCCTAGCGTCTGCTCAATTCTCCAACAGCAAGATCTCCACCTTCCGGAAGTCACAGGGGTGGCTCTCCGCCTGTAGAGAGATGTAACCCCCGTGCAACATGCCATCGCCCCCTTGCATCAGGGCCTTGGCGTCGCCGTCGCGGCTATCCAGTTGGGTCTTTTCGTATTCCAGCACGACCTGCCCATCGATGATATGTTTGATCTTGCCGTTGCCATGGACCTCGAATTCCACCGTCACCCACTGATCTCCATGATAGGTCTTAGAGTCGGAGCTTATACAGTGGCGTAGTGTGAGTTTGCCATCCATCACAACGTTGGTCCCCGGTGTACAGACGTTCATGGTCGAGCGTTCACCTTCACCGGAGCCTCCCAGCAACTGGCCTTCGACCGAAACGGGAAAATTCTGGTCGAGGCCCATCGTCTCGGGTGGCTGACAGTGCAGCATCACGCCATTATTACGAAAGGCCCACCCCGGTCCGCCCGCTACCTGCTCGCCGACAAAACGGTATTCCACCCGCAGTCGATAGTGTGAGAAGGGCTCCTTATAGAACAGATGGCCAAACTTGCCATCGAAACGGTCATACTGATCGTATCGCACCTTCAACACGCCGTCCTCTACCCGGAAGGTGTTGCCATAGTTATCGTTCAGAGCGTGGCCTCTAATCTTGGGCAGCCAGCCGTCCAAGTCTTTCCCATTGAAGAGGGCGACCCATTTTGCGTCCCCGCTGTCTGGCTCAGCCGCAAGCAATCCGGTCTCTACCATAAACAGGACCGTCAGCGCGCAGAATGGTGCTACCAAGACGGTTGTCGAAGCATGCTGCCATTTTCCCATTTTCGTACCTCCCTTTTCCGGAACCACAAAGTGCTGCCTGGCCGAAGTATGCCGAGCCTTGACATCCTGGCGACCAGAGACCGGCTGAGTGTACGCACTCTTCAACGGCGATTCAAGGGTAATCGGTAGTGAGTGGGTCTGTGGGTCTGTGGGTCTGTGGGTCTGTGATCACGAGCCTACGGATGTCCTTGGAAAGGCAAGACAGACAGTCGGCGTCAGCGTCACTGGGGTCCGCTTACCCTGTTCCCACTGGCCATTTCCGTTGTGGGTCATCTCTGATAAGATTAGCATGGCCGGCCCCATGAATGCGACCTTAGAAGATATCGCCGGTTCCGACGGGACCTACCAAACCGCCCCTCGCAAACTCTCGGCATGGGGTCGGGTCTTTCCCTCCCTTTCTTTTTACGGACGATTCATGTCGATCATCTGGGGCGGCGCCGCACAAGCCAAGCAGAACAGGTATCCCACGTCCCAGTGGTATCGCAGTTCTCTCGACGTCCTGCTGGCCCTAGAGCAAGTCGGTGTCTCCTTCGACATTTCCGGCGTCACTCACCTAAAGCGGCTTCAATCCCCCTGCGTGATCGTCGCCAACCACATGAGCGTCCTGGAGACCGTGGTTCTTCCCCGCGTGATTCTGCCCCATCTCGATATCACCTTTGTCGTCAAGGAGAGCCTGCTCCACTATCCGGTGTTCAAGCATGTCGTGAGGAGTCGTAACCCCATCGCCGTGGGCCGATCGAGTCCTAGGGAAGACCTCAAGGCCGTCCTCACCGGCGGCGTGGAGAAACTCAGACGGGGTACCTCGGTCATCGTCTTCCCCCAGACCACTCGCACACACCGGCTCGATCCGGCCGAGTTCAATTCCATCGGCGTCAAACTGGCGCACAAGGGCAAAGTCCCGGTGGTACCGCTCGCCTTGAAGACAGACGCCTGGTGTGAGGGCAAGCTGGTAAAAGACCTTGGCAAAATCGACCGCACTAAAACTG
>JADFHU010000323.1 GCA_022567055.1 Planctomycetota bacterium | reverse complement strand
CAGGAAGTTCCTGCGGCGCTGATCAGGCCATTGGAATCGCCTTCCTGGCCCCGCATCGGAGGACTGATGCAGTAGGGCATTAGGCATAGGGGTCATTCATATAGGTTCCTGTCAAGTTAAAATGTACCTCCCCCGAACCGAAATTCTTTCGGTTTTCGAAACGATTAGGGATTAGGATTAGGGGATTAGGGGTCAGGCTTTTTATTTAGCTATTGACAGTCGCAGTACCTGCTCGTTTGCTGCTGAGATGCCACGCAAACCAAGGATTGAGTATCCAGCTGCCGTCTACCATGGGCTGAATCGCGGGAATTATCGCACTGATCTGTTTTCCTTGGAGAAGACAGGAGAATCGTTTGAAGAAACTCTGTTGCAAGCCTGTTCCCGCTTTGGCTGGAGGCTATTTGCGTATGTCCTTATATCGAACCACTACCACTTGGCCTAGAAACTCAAGATGCGAATCTTGTCGCGGGAATGCAGTGGTTGCAGAGTACCTTCGCCAATCGTTTCAACCGCATGGTTCGAAATCATGGCCACATGTTTGAAGGCCGCTACAAGGCCTTGCTGATCGAAGATGGGGGTTCTTTGCTGCGCGTGGTCAATTACATTCACTGGATTTAGTAAGGGATTTAGTAAGGGACACTCCCTTTCTAAGCATTTGTTTGCCTAGCCCGTTTAATTCAGCAGTTGCAATGAATGCTGTGCTGAATTATTGGCCTGGGCCGACAATGCAATCGTTATTTGAATCAACACAAGATTCGCTGTCATGGTGGCCGTCTCCTGGGCAATATCCGTATCCGAAATGCGCGAAACGGCTGCCATCAACGACTCCGTTTTAGTGGCCGTGACATCTCCGGCACGCTCAAGACGATTAATAGCCGTACCCAAACCACCTCGCAAGGCACTGAGTTGATTGATCGCTGTTTCGACATTCGACTGGGCACTGGCCGCATCTTCGACCAAATCTCCAGAAACACTCGCTGTCACGCCGGTTTCAATCCCCAGTGTACTCCCGTCTCCCAAGGCAATATCGACCGTGTGGCCCGATTCCAAAAGCGATATTCCATTAAAAGTCGTTGCTTCACTAATTCGCACATTCTCTGCGGAAAGATCATCGAATTCTTGCTGAATTAATGTTTTTTGCTGATCCGATAATGTACCGTTGCTTGCCTGAGCAGCTAATTGGTTCATGCGAATCAGATTATCGCCTATCGCTCCGGCCGCACCATCGGCAGTCTGGACCATGGAAATCCCATCTGCAATATTGCGTGAGGACTGTTGGGCAGTTGCGACATCTGCTAAAAAGAGCTGGGATATGGCCATGCCAGCGGCATTGTCTCGTGCGCTATTAAGGCGCGAGCCGGAAGCCAAGCGTTCCATGGATCGCCCTACGGATTGGTGTGCTTGCGACATACCCGTAGCCGGAGAATTGGTACTGTTATGGATGTTGACCATCGATCTTCCCTCAAAGAGTGTCTGTCGTTTCCTTCTTCCAACAAAGTATAGTTATCAATCTGACCCATCCCAAAAAAAATTCCCTTAGAGCCGCTAACAAAGTGATCGTCGCACCGAGAGCGAGCGTTTTTGCCTCTGGCAAGGAAGGCGAAGCAGGCCATCCGAGGAGGGTCGATGGAGCCTGACGCCGTCCAGAGGGATAGTCAGCCGCTCGAATGCAGACTCATTTTGCGTAGGTGCTCCTAGTTGATCGGCGAAGCCGGGGTCGTTGTCGTAATCGATGACTCTTGCGAGCCCAATCGACTTTTTCGATTGCGACTACGATTACGACAACGACAACGATCGCAAACGGCCCCTTGAACCGTGAACCTGAGTCGTTACAATAGACGTCGGTACGTTGGCTTGGCACAAGGGACCGGCAAGACATGATTGACGACGATAAACCCAAAAAACTGCTCTTGCTCATGTTGACCGGCTTGACCCTTTCGGTCCTGGCGGGCTGCGCAACGAATCCCATTTCCGGGGACGACGAACTCATGTTTTACTCCGTCGAGGATGACTTCACCTTGGGGAAAGCCGTCGCCCCTGAAATTCTGAAGTACCTGGACGGGAGAATCTCCGACGAAGGCCTGCAGCGTTACATTGACCGCATAGGACAAAAAATCGCCCTCGTCTGCCACCATCCGGACTGGGAATATCACTTCACCGCCGTGGAGCATGAGTCCGTCAACGCGCTGGCCCTGCCCGGCGGCTACATCTACATTACCCGGGGCATGTTGGAAAAACTGGAGACCGAGGCGCAACTGGCGGCCATCCTGGGCCACGAAACGACCCACGTGGTTGCCCGCCATTCCATGGCTCAAATAAGCAAGAGAAGAGTGATGAACGTGGCCACGCTGGCCACCCTGGCCAGTGGAGCGGCCCCTCCCGAGGTGATGCAATTGACAATGATCACCAACCAAGTGATGACCATGCAGTACAGCCGTCAGGACGAGAAGGAAGCGGATCTGGCCGGACTCGACTACATGGTCGCCGCCGGCTACGACCCCAACGGCATGCTGGAGATTATGCGAATCCTGCAGAAAGAACACCCGGGCGGCAAACAGTATGAGTTTTTTTCCACCCACCCCCACCCCGAGAACCGTTTCTACTATATCCAAGACAAGATCGACAAGCGCTATCCTGATAGAAACGATCTACGAGTGGGACGCGAGACCTATCAGGCCAAGATCGCAGAGTACCTCAAGACACACCCGAAACCCAAAAAGAGCAAACGGGAACGTCAGGCGCTCGCAGCGCAACAGCAGTTACACGGTGAGGGACCTTGGAACAGCGAGAAGATCCAGGGCAGAGATTCCCAACGGTGGCCACGCAGTCACCGTCATCGTCCCTAACACCTCCCTCAAGCGAGTCCGTCTTGCGATCGGCAACACAACGACATTCAGGGACGATCGCGGTCGGCCATCCAGCATATATCGCGAGACACTGAGCGCACTGGCCGTACTTTATCTAAACGCGTTCCTGACGAAATCCCAGAAGCTAACGTGCTCTTGTTTGGGCCGATTCGCCCCGTCGAACTCGACATACGTCCACTCGATGGATTCGTAGTTGAGGGTGATTTCCTCGGTGGGCAGTGGATCGCCGCTTGTATCACCCGATACACTGTAGGAACTCACCAAGACGTTGTGCAGCTTGTACACCATGTAAGGCGTTCTGTTTCCTCCGCGGGTATTAATCAACTCGAGGGTCACCTCGGGGATATGCCGACCGTCGCAACAGGCCAAGGCGAGTTGGGGACTGGCCTTGTCGATGTACTTCGACAGCGCGAGATCGGAGGCCTCCGCTGCTTGCCCTCCCGCCCTGCCGCCACCGGCCGCTGGCCCTATTGGTCGAGAGACGCTCATATCAAAGGAAAGGACGTCGATCCAGTCCCTATGACTCTGGTCCTTCGATTCGCCGGCTACGCCGTCGATCTTGATAAACATGTCCACGGCTCCCAGAGTGGGACCCGCGAACAGTCCTAGCACCAAAAGCGTCATGCCGACCGACATCCAGTTGTGTGAATTCCCTTTGGTAATCATAGACCTGCCTCCTTCCAATGAGTGAGTTATGCCGCCGCAAGCAGAACAAATTGAATGCTTGCCTTCATTTTATCCCTCTATTGCACCAGATACACTGGGAACTATTATACAACTTTAGACCAGCCGAGTCAATTGACCACCCTCAAGGCCACAGCAGGCGTAGTTCCGCGGTTTCGAAGGAGAAGCGCTCGTGGTGCGTGGTCAGGTCCGCCTGCTGCAAGCCACAGGCGCCGATAGAAAGGACATCCCCGTGCGTCACAAACACGACAGTGCGGTCTATGTGGCGCCGCCGGCACTCGGTCCAGAGAGAATCGAAGCGCTGCCAGACTGACCGCACACTCTCAACCTGCCAGTGCGCATGATAAGGGTCCCGGCGGTCCAGGTCCCAGACTTGGCCATAGCATTTGTCTGACGATCCTTCCAGCGTGCCGAAATGCCGTTCGATCAGGCGTTCGTCTGGTGTCACGTCCTCAACGCCTCGGGCCTCGGCCAAGAGTCGGGCGGTCTCCAGTGTACGGAGAAAGGGGGAACAGAGGATCACGGCGTCTTGACCGAGCGGCGCTGCGGACGACGCGCCGGAGACCTGGGCTCTGCCGGCAGGCGTGAGACCACAGCCCTTACACCCCGCGACCGGATCACTGACAATAATTCCCTGCTCGTTGGCCTCACTCTGACCGTGGCGTAGGCCGTAGAGCTGAATGCCATTCTGTTGCGTCACGAGACAAATGCTCCCAGAAGACCGTCACACGCCCAGATATTCCAGACAGAGCGGCAGGGACTTTGCAAGGCCATGAGCGACCGGAATGACCTCCTGCGCCAGGAGGTCACGCGCATGGGACGCAGGACAGAGGTAGATCCCCACCACTTCTTCATCTTTGAAGGCGATCGCCTGGAGCGATTTGATTCCGGCACAGTAGACGTCACGCCACTCTCGATCGTAGAAAGAGTCGGCTGAAACCTGATTCAGGCAGTCGTATCCGCCCAGGTAGTGGAGCTTGGGTTCGGTCAAATCCGTCACGGACAATCCCAGCTCCTCGTCCATCTCGATTAGGGCCGCATCGCGCGGCGCTCTGTCTCCGACCACATGGCCGCCAACGGAGAGATCGATGTGACCGGGAAAGTCACTCTTGTCCCAACTGCGAACCTGGCAGACGAGGGTAGGGCCCAACTTGGGACTCTGCCAGTACAGTTGGACATGGACGGCGCGATGCCGCAAGGCCACTAGGTGACAGAACCAACGCGGGGCATGACAAGCAGGACTCAGGGGACGGCCCTGATCATCCACCAGTAAGAACGACTCCTCTTCCTTGACGGCCGGGGCAATGCGCGGCAGCCAGGTCTCGACCAGGGCATCGATCTCTGCTTGAGACAGCAACAGGCCTCTTTCAATGGCCTGGCGCTGGCGGGCAAGCTCTTCCAGCCAGTCCTGGTGGTGAGAAATGATCAAGACAGTTGACCGTTCAAAACGGCGAGCCATTGCCCATACGCCTCCTGGTAGGCCGCCCGGGCGGCCGCGTCCGGCTCGACCTGCTCCTCGCTATCGAGGCCCACGAAGGCCTCCGCTTCGCTCGCATAGAGGCCGGCGCCGATGCCGGCCCCGCGTGCCGCTCCCTGCGAACCATCGGTCAGATAGAGTTGAACGGTCGCCCCCGTGACCGTGGCAAAGGCCTGGGTAAACAAGGGACTGAGGAACATATTGGCATGTCCCGCTCGGACCGTCTCCGCTCGGACACCTATCTGTTGCATGATCTCCAGGCCATAGTTCAAGGCAAAGACGATTCCCTCCTGCGCCGCCCTCAACAGATGGGCTTGGGTATGAACGTTGAAACTGAGGCCATGGACGGAGGATCCGAGATTACGATTCTCCAGGGTTCGCTCGGCGCCGTTGCCGTAGGGCAGGATCACGAGGCCCTCGGAGCCGATCGGCGCCTGCTGGGCCACATCATTCATGGCCGGGTAGTCGATCCCCCCTGCCACCTGATGTTTGAGCCAACTGTTGAGGATGCCGGCGCCGTTGAGGCAGAGCAACACGCCATAGCGTAACTTGTCGGCGCCATGATTCACATGCACGAAGGTATTCACGCGTGACTTGGGGTCCGAGTCCGCCCGATCGCTCACGCCATAGACGACGCCCGATGTCCCCGCGGTCGCGGCAACGTCACCGGGATTCAACACGTTGAGCGAAAAGGCGTTGTTGGGCTGATCACCGGCGCGGTAGGCGATTGTCGTCCCCGCCTGCAGCCCCAGTTCGTCCGCGGCGGCTTTCGTCAACTCGCCCTGATCGGAAAAAGTAGGAACAATGTCCGGAATGAGGCTGGTGTCAAAGCCATAGTAGCTCATGACCTGTTCTGCCAGCCCCTGTTTTTTGAAGTCCCACAGGATACCTTCCGACAATCCGGACGGTGTGGTCTTGATTTGCCCGGTCATCTTCATGGCAATGAAATCACCCGGCAACATGATCTTATCGATACGGGCGTAGATCTCCGGCTCGTTTTCCTGGACCCACCTGAGTTTCGACGCCGTGAAGTTCCCCGGCAGATTCAGCAGGTTTTCCAGGCACCAGGCTGCGCCTATTCCCAGTGCGGCCCGCCTGCCAATTTCCACGGCCCGGCTATCGCACCAGATGATCGAAGGACGCAAGACCTGGCCCGATTTGTCCACGGCCACCAGGCCATGCATCTGGTACGAAATGCCGATCGCCTTCACGTCGGCGGCGTCGAAGCCCGTCTCGGACTTGATCGTCTGCGTCGCGGTCCCGCAGTGCTGCCACCAGGTCTCCGGCGCTTGCTCCGCCCAACCACTCTGCTGAGCCATGATCTCCATCTCCTGCTGAGGCGAGGTGGCCGATCCCAGAACCTTGCCCGTCTCGGCCTCCAGCAGCGTCGCCTTGATCGAAGAACTGCCAACGTCATATCCCAATAAGAATGCCATGCATCCGAACCTTAATCTTATAGAAAAAGTGGCACCAGCCACGAAAAGGCCCATTTAACCGCATGGTGTGAGTTTGGACAAGGGATAAGATGCCTTCCCTTGCCCCGAGTCCCTGGGTAGG
>JADFHU010000322.1 GCA_022567055.1 Planctomycetota bacterium | reverse complement strand
GGACATTACTGAACTTAGTGAGAATCTCGTTGGTTTTGGCTTGATCTTGACGCGTCTGTCCGCGTTCTTGCTCGTCCTTCCTATCTTCGGATGGCGGGTCTTGCCCGTCCGCATAAAAATGGCACTGGTCCTCCTGTTGACCCTCTTCTTTGGTCGATTGTTGCCCTTTTCCATGGATCTCCACGCCCTCTCCACAGTACGCCTGATCCTCTTGATGATCAACGAAGCGACCTATGGTCTGGCCCTGGGAGTCATCATCGCCATCCTGTTTAGCATCGTCAAAACCACCGGGCGCATCATTGAACGCGAGATGGGGCTGGCGATGGCGGAGGTCATCGATCCTTTGAGTGGTGACCGAACACAGCCTCTCGGAGGCCTCTTGGAAATGATATTCATCCTGTTCTTTCTGAGCGCGAATGCCCACCACGCCCTCATTCAAGTCATCTATGAGAGCTACCAGAGCTTTCCCGTGGGGACGACCCCCACCATTGACGTCTTGACCCGCGGCGTGGTCGAGGCCGGAAGCGCCCTGTTGACGGCAAGCTTGCGACTCGCGGCGCCGATTCTTGCCGCCTTTATCATCTTGCTGACCGTGCTGGCGATCATGGCTCGGGTCCTGCCGGAAATGAACATTCTGTTTCTGAGCATGCCGGTGCGTGTGGGTCTGGGTCTGGCCATGACCATGATGATCCTGCCCTACCTTCAAGGCCTCGTGGAGGAGTTCGGTGATCTTATGAATAGATTGCTTCCCATCTAATCCATGGCAGATCAAGCAACAGAAAAGACACAACAACCGACCCCGCGCAAGCTCGAGCGGGCCAGGCGTCAAGGACAGGTCCCCAGGAGCCAAGAACTGGGATCCGTGGCGGTGTTGTTAGGCATGATTCTGTCACTGGCCCTCAGTGCCCCCTCCTTGCTACGCTGGTGCTCATCCATGGTGAGAGAGTGCTTTTCTGCAAACACCCTCTTTTTTTCCACACCGCAGGCCTTTGTCGATTTTTCGAACGGGTACATCATTGACTCCATGGTCAAGACGAGTCCGATCACAGCCACCATGGTGATAGCGTCCGTATTGGGCACTCTTGCTGTCGGTGGATTTGCCTTCTCGACAGAGTCCCTGAAGTTAAAGTGGGACTCCCTCAATCCCATCAAGAACCTAGAGCAGGCCATGAACTCCAAGGCGGCCGTTAAGCTCATCCTCTCGCTGGCGAAGATGGGGCTCATTTTTCTAGTGGCCTGGCTCTACCTGCGGAGCAAAACCGATGAGATGGCAGCGCTTCGCTGGGCTTGGACCCCCCAAATTTTGGCAACCATCTTTCAGACCATATTCGGGTTTACGTTGCGGGTGACCCTCGTTCTCTTGATCTTGGCCATTATCGACGTGATCTACCAAAAGTGGAAGTACACTCAGGACCTGCGGATGAGCCATCAGGATATCAAGCAAGAACACAAAGATACCGAAGGATCTCCGGAGGTCAAGGGCAGGCTGCGCAAGATTCGCATGGATAGGGCCATGCAGAACCTGATAGAGAGCGTACCCAAGGCCGACGTCGTACTGGTCAATCCCACCCACTATGCGGTTGCCATACAGTATGACGCAGACACCATGGACTCACCCATTGTGGTTGCCAAGGGCACGGATGACATTGCGGAGAAGATCAGAGAGATCGCCCGTGCCCATGGCGTACCGATTGTCCGTCGGCCCGAATTGACTCGGACACTCTTCTCGACGGTCAAATCCGGCAAGAGCATTCCACAAGAACTCTTCATGGCCATCGCCGAGATCCTGGCCCTCATCTACCGCCTCCGCCAGCAACGCCGTCAATGACCATGAACAATGAACCGATTACTGATGAATGATGAATGGAGACCGAAGACCGCCTGCCCGCCACAGCCTTGGCGACGGCGGGACTGCTGATTACTGATTACTGAACGTCCCTCTCATGGCTCCAGTGAAAATGATCCCCTTCTTACTGCTCATCATAAAGAGTGTCGTCGTCATCTACTTGGGACTGGCCTTGATGCTCTATCTCTACCAGAGAAAGCTGCTCTACCTCCCCACTCTCTACTCCCAGGCAACGGCAGCGAGCATCGCCCAGGAGAAAGGACTCCAACTCTGGATAGAAGGGGAAAACACCCGAGCCTACATCAGTCAAAGGCTGCCGAAAGACCCCTTAGGCACGATACTCCTCTTCCACGGCAATGCCGGCTCGGCTCTGGGACGAACCCTCTACATCGAGTTTTTGGAATCATTCGGTTTTCGCGTCATCCTATGCGAATACCCGGGTTACGGGGCCTGTCCCGGGCGGCACGGACAGAACGCATTCGTGGCCGCCGCAACCGAAATGATACAACGAGCCGTGACTCTCTATTCGGAGCCTCTCTGGCTCGTGGGCGAGTCATTGGGCTGCGGCGTTGCCGCGGCTGCGGTAAAGGTCGATCCGAAGGCGATTCAGGGACTCCTGCTGATCATGCCCTGGGACACACTGGGAGACCTTAGTCAATCGTTCTATCCCTGGTTTCCCGCCAAATTGTTGACCCGAGATCGCTTTGACAACATCAAGAATCTGGCTGAGTTTCCCGGTCCCGTAGGGATCGTCATGGCGAGAGAGGATGAGATCGTTCCCAACAGGCACACACAGCGACTCTACGCCGCATTAAAAGGCAAAAAACACCTGTGGACGTTGGAGCGGGTGGGACACAACACCTGGATGGAGGCTGTTGACCGGGCCTGGTGGCAACAGGTTGTGACGTTTTTATCATCCCCAACAGAAGGCCAGGCGGTACCGCAACAGTGACCAAAAGAGAATCGCCGGCACAGGGCACTCTGCCGACGACTCATCTTCGAAGGAGGATTATACCTGTTCTCATATCGTCCTTTCTTAGTTAGACTCGTGGGTCACCGTTTGGTTCCCATGGATGTTGCCATCAGCCACCACCTCCCCCCCTTCGGTCGGTTGATTGGGGCTCAGCGTTCGGACTGCTGCGCGGCTCCAAAAGCATGATCTTGACAATCCTTGCCCCCTGTGGCACTCTGGGCAGCTCTCGACAGTGCGACCGAAAAGTCAGGGGACTGTCTTAACAGAAACAGCTAGTATGGACCTTGAACCATGAAACTATGTATCGATTGTGATGACGTGGCGCTGAGCCTGAAGAAGGTCCTCTACGAGAGCTTGAAAGACCAGGGACTGGACATTGTTGACCTGGACTACGCGGCCACCAAGGAAAACCCCTTCTATCCCGAGATTGGCTATCACCTGGCCCTAAGGATTCAGGATGGGAGCTACGACCGAGGCATCCTGATCTGCGGTACGGGTCTCGGCATGGCCATGATCGCCAACAAGGTCGAAGGCGTCTACGCCGGTGTCTGCCACGACTGCTTCTCGGCGGAGAGGCTCAAGAAGAGCAATGATGCCAATGTCCTTACCCTCGGTGAGCGCGTCGTCGGTCCGGAACTCGCCACGATGATTGTCACCGCCTGGCTTAACTCTGACTTCTCCGGCGGTGGCTCGACCCCCAAAGTCGATCAAATGCGGGCCCTGGAGAGGCACTCTTTTCAAAGAGACCCACTGCCCAAAGAGAGCGTATAATGCAAAAGATCATTAACCACGCCGGCGAGGTGGTCGACGAAATGATTGAAGGATTCGTCAAGGCCCACCCCAACCTGATCGCGAAGACCGACAATCCGCGGGTCCTGAAGTACAAGGCCGCCCCAATCGCCAACAAGGTGGGGATCGTGACAGGTGGGGGATCGGGTCACAAACCGGCGTTCATCGGCTACATCGGCAAGAACATGGTGGATGCGGTGGCGGCCGGCGAGATCTTCTCCTCCCCACCAGCCCAGATGTTTTACGATGCATTCAAGGCCGCCGACGCCGGCAAGGGCGTGGCCTGCCTGTATGGCAACTACGCCGGAGACAATATGAATGTCAAGATGGCGATCGATATGGCGGAGGACGATGACATCGAAGTCAAGACCGTGGTTGCCAACGACGACGTCCCCTCCGCCTCCGCGGATCAGCTCGACAAACGGCGCGGTGTCGCGGGTGAGATCCTCATGTGGAAGGTCGGCGGCGCCAAGGCCGCCCTGGGAGGCAGTCTCGACGAGGTAATCGCAGCCGCCCAAAAGGCCATCGACAACACCCGCAGCATGGGCATCGGTCTGAGCCCCTGTACCATCCCGGAAGTGGGTCATCCTAACTTCAAGATCGAAGAGGGCAAGATGGAGGTCGGCATCGGTCATCACGGCGAACCCGGTTTGGAGGTCTGTGATTTAGAGACCTCCGCCCAGGTCGCCAAACGCATGACCGACATCATCCTGCCCGACCTTCCCTTTACACAGGGGGACGGTGTCGTCGTGTTAGTCTCAGGACTCGGTTCCACGCCCCTGATGGAACTCTACATCCTCTTCAATGAGGTCGAAAAGATCCTCGCCGATGCCGGTATCAACGTCACCCTGCCCTATGTCGGCAATTACTTCACCTCTCTGGAGATGGCAGGTGTCACACTCACCCTCATGAAACTGGATGATGAGTTGAAGCAGTGCATGGACATCGAGTGTGACTGCATGGGCCTAACACAATTTGGCAGGTCCGGCTGATGTCGGCGGTCGCCACCGAAGATGGCAATAGAATTCTCTTTGCCTTGATCAAGGTCATACAGGCCAACAAGCAGTATCTTAGTGACATCGATGGGTTGATCGGAGACGGAGACCATGGTGTCAACATGAACAAGGGCTTTACCCTCTGCGAGGAGGCCCTCAAGGAGACCCCGGGTGATCTCTCTCATGGGCTCAAGACCCTGGCTCAGATCTTAATAACGCAGATTGGCGGTTCCCTGGGACCGCTCTACGGCATGTTTTTCCGGGGCATGGCCAAGGCCAGCAAAGACCTGGAGACACTCGATGCCGCCGGCTTTGCTAAGATGCTCGTCGCCGCCAAGGAGAAGGTCCTCACCGTCAGCGACGCGCAGCGGGGGGACAAAACGCTGCTCGACACCCTGCTTCCCGCGGAAGAGGCCTTTCGCAGCGCCCAAGACGCCGGCGAGTCCTTCGCCGAATGTCTGACCAAGATGTCGGAGGCGTCTGAAACGGGGCGGGACTCGACCAAGGACATGATTGCCAAGGTAGGCCGATCGAGTCGGTTAGGCGAGAGATCGCGGGGCGTGCTGGATGCAGGCGCGACATCATGCTGCCTCTTGCTGCAGGCCTTCGCCGAAGCTTTGCGCGAGAAGCTCTAGCCCTCTCTCATGGCTCTGAAGAGCTCGAGGTCGCTTCGCTGTCACCCGTAGACAACGGAAACCGCAAGAGTGCCCGAACCGGAAAGTGATCCGAAGGCCAACGTCCACCGTAGGAGGTCAGAACAATGTCCGCCTCTTTAACCTGGGCCGCGGGCGAGACGAGCACGTAGTCTATCTTGTCCCCCTTCCGCCTGCCCTTGAACCCGTTGAATGTCCCTACGTTCTCCGCGTCAGGATGCAAGACCCGAAAACTGTCTCGCAATGCCAGTCCTTTTGCATCCTTGAGATGCTCAATGGCCGGATTGTCCTCGCCCACATTAAAATCTCCCAACACCACGAAGGGATCGGGAAGCGTACGCTTCTGAATGCGCTTGCCCAGCAAAACCGCACTCTTCTCCCGCGAGGGTTGCGAGATGTGATCCAGATGGAGATTGTAGACATAGATTCCCCGACCGCTTCCCTTGTCGACGAGACGAGCCCAGGTACAGATTCGCGTACAGGCATTTCCCCAGGTGATCGAACCGGGTACCTCCGGCGTGTCTGAGAACCAGAAAGTGCCGGAGTCGGCCACCGTAAAGCGGCCTCTACGGTAGAGAATGCCACAGTACTCGCCCCGGGTCTGGCCATCGTCCCGGCCCACGCCCACGTCGCCATATTCGGGCATGGCCGCCAGAATGACCTCTATTTGAAATCGCAGCGCCTCCTGCAGACCCACCACATCGCTATTCTGCTCACGCAGCAGTCGGATGACAGACTCTCGTCGTCGATCCCAATGGTTCTTGCCATCCCGGGCGGTGCCATAGCGGATGTTGAAGCTCAAGACTTCGACGCTCAATTCCTCGTTTTGCGGCGTCAAGGTGGCACCGCTGCAGAACCCAAGAAGAGCAACAACCAACAACGGAACCAAGAGACAGCGATGTTCCCTACGATGCCTACACCTTCTGGTCATGAGAGCACCCTTCATGAAAGAATAACCCAGGCAGAGCGAGTCAGAATTCCCTCCGCTACAGTACCGGGAAGTCTTGGATGAGTAAAGCGCTTTCTCGATTGTAAGGATACAGGCATGTGTGAATAGCCCGTAACGTCTAGGGCAGTCATTGGGCCGCCTTTCGTGCCTTCACGAATTATGTATCGCTCCGCGATGCTAGTTTATGAGGTTTTCTTAGGCATAGGCATGCTCTGAATAGATCTTAGAAAGCACGAGCCTCAAGGGACTGGCAAGAACTAACCTGCACTTTTGAATGCCCAATTGCACCCCATCATTGATCGCTTCATCCGTCGCTCTCCGAGCTATGGACGACAGGTCTCAATCGCGAAAACAGCGGCTTCCTTGTGGCAAAACTGGCTGCTTGGCAGCATGAGT
>JADFHU010000321.1 GCA_022567055.1 Planctomycetota bacterium | reverse complement strand
CCTCCTCGCCGTAGCCGACCATCAAGAAAAACAGGTCCCTGTTCTTGGCCACGCCTCGTAGTAATTGGAAGCATTGATGAATGCGCTCGTTGGGGGTATTCGACGACATGCGGCGACGGTCATAGTGTTGCTCAATAAGCCGCGCTCGCTGACCTCTGGGTCCGATATACAGGGTGATAATCGCCTCCAGGAAACGCTCGGTGGCCGCGCCGTCCTGTTCGGCAAGCCGTGTCAGGCAGTGCTGAATGTGCCACTGCGGTGCCGACCGTGGCTGCCTCGGGTTCGGTTTCAAACCTCTCTCAATCTGATCCAATAGAAAGGTCACCACATCAACGCTCAAGTCCCGCTGGGCATGGGCATCGACGACCCAGACCAGGACATCCTCACCGCTCAACATCGAATCCGCCGCTCTGTTCGACTTGGGCACGGCTTCCAACAGCCCCTGCGCAGCCTCCAAGAACTCATCCGCGGGCACGGTGTAGAGGGCGGCCATCTGTTCGAGCTGCGTCGCCTGATCTTGCTGGCTATTCTGCCGCAGTCTCGCTGCAAACTGGGGCACGAAGGTCTCGAAGTTTTCCTGCTCCAAACTGTCCCGCAGGAGAAACGCGATCGGGTCTACCGGTCTACCCGGCTGGTTGCTGGAGGATGAGGAGTAGAAGAACGTCTGTCGGAAGCCTTGGGCGGCGCGCCCGCGATAGGGCCGCGCCCGTAGCAGGGCCTCTTTGGCCAGTGTGGGAAACTCATCGGTGATCGCCTGGCGGGCCTTGGCCTCCGCGGCCAGACGGGCGAAGCCCTGGACGGACAGTTGGGGGATGTGCAACATGGTCCGGCAGAGATTGTTGTGAATCGCGCGGCGTCGTTCGTCCATCTCTTTGTCGTAGCGACTGTTTTCCGATTGAGTTTGAAAGAGGTGACCTAGCTGGAGATTTCGGGAATAGCAAGGCTGCTCAATGGTCTCCAGGGCTGTGGTCACCCACTGCAAGGAGGTGCGATTGGGATCCTCAATGGATTTGACGTGAGCAGCCAAGATTTCCACAATGTCCAGGGCCTCTTTGGTCCCCTCTCGTCGATACCGACCCTGAACCAGATTGGCCAGGGTAGGGGCCACCTGGTCCATGCTACGCTGGTCCAGCAATCCCAACTGGGCGGCGCCGGCCTGGGGATCCTCGGCTCCGAGCAATAGGGCCAGTTGCACCCGGGCCGTCACATCCTTGGGCCGTTTGGAGAGGACCATTTCGTAGACCTCCCGGGCCTGCTGCCGTCTGTCCAACATCTCGCAGATGCGTGCGAACTGATTGAGTTTACGGACACTGTTGGTGTCACCGGGATCGGCCAGCGACATGAAGGCATCCATGGCCTTGTGAACGCTGATGAGTCCCACCAACGCCTCCGGGTCCGTCTGGCCCCCGAAGATATAGTTCTGTTGCTGCGGATAGAGGCTGCTGAGGGCCAGGTTGCGGAGATCGGTGAGAATCAGACGCAGGGCCGCATCGCTCTTGCCTTTTTCAAACAGTTCCTGGATACGCTGATGGGGAGCGCCGCGGGGGTTGCCGCGCATGACCATAGTTGGGCTGCGGCGAGCGGACACAGCAGGGGCCGGCTGTTTGGCCAGTTTGGCGGCTTCCTGGGTCAAGCCCAGGGTCTCCATCGCCTCTGCCAATTCGGTCCGCTGGTCCTGGGACATGCGATTGCGACGTAGGCGCAGGGCCGCCTTTTGGCCCACACTCACCTCCGTTGTAGACTCGTTGGGATCCAGCTCGATCGCGTAGGCCACGATGGCCGCATCCAGGGTCCGCCGGTGATTGGAGTCCATGGGTAGGAAACGGGCCTTTTCCAGTAGTGCCAGCGCCGTTTGAGGGTCTTCCAGCTCCGTGGCCACAGTCGCGGACAAGACGAAGGCCGTCAGTGAGGGTGACTCCGCCGCCACCAGCGCATCGAGTCGTTCCTTTGCCCTCTTTAATTCGCCGGCGGCCAAGAGCATCACGATTCTGAGCGTGGGGTCCATTGCCGTGTCGATGTGCTTGAGGAGGCGTTCGGGGTCGAGCCCCAGGCCCTCGGGATTGGGCAGATAGGGATTGCGTTGCCCGGGAAAGACCAGTTGCAGCACGCCGGCCGGAAACTTGGGCAGTTGTTGTGGGGGAAAGGGCAGCGGCTTGATCAAGGCATTGCTAGAGGAGCGCCCGAAGGACATGGCCTGCCTGGCTAGATTGGAACCCATCGGATCGCTCCGAACCTCCTCGTCCAGGAACTGCACGAATTCGGTGAGGTCCTCATTCTGGGCCAGACTGGCAGCGACGCGGGGAAACAGGAACTGACGGTAATTGCCCTTGGCTTTCACCGCAGGATACCAGCTCAGCAGTTTCTCACTCAGAACTGCACGAATCTCGGGTGATAACCCGGCGCTTGTCGTGGGCCCCTGCAAGACGGATGTCACGCCGAGCAGTTCATAGATGCCCGGATCGGAAACCAGATCCAGCACCTCTAGGGATCTCTTCAGGACATTGGGATCGGATCCCTCAATGGCTCCATAGTGGAGTCCCGCCAGGTAGGCCAAGCGGGGCCGATCCTCCGCGAATAGCGTGAAGACGCCTTTGTACCGTTCTTCGTCGGTCCCCGGAACACTCATGCGGTGGATCATCCACACGGCCTGGACCGCTTCGTTGCTGGGGTAGTCCGCCGCTATCGTGTCGATGGATTGGTAGAGATTCTGCAGGCCCGCCGCACTTAGAGCCATGAGGACCTGCGGGTTGCTGACGCCTGCCAGTTCCAGACTCGACTGAACACGGCTCTGCTCTTGCTCATCCATGAGGTTGCCCAACGCCAGGATGTGACACACTGAGAAGCCGGAGAGGTCATCGATGGTCGGCGGCAGCGGGACGGTGGTCCCCGTTCCCGGGCGACCGGTCATTACGTACGACACGCGTCGCCCGGTCTGTCGGTATTGAAACACACGGTGATGGAGATACTGCGTCTCCATCAGTTCCATGGCCTCCGCCGGCAGCAACTCCGTCAGACTGAAGCCCGACTGTGCCCAGGGCGAGGGGATGGGTTTTTCGGTGTTGCCGGGAATCTCTTCGGTCATGGACAGCAGCGCAAGAAAGGCCTCCAGGGCCTGCGTGTCTCGCCCATCCTCTTCCAGGGCCACGGCATGGAGATAGTGGAGTTTGTAGTCCGAAGGGTGTTGATCCAGGACGCCTTCCAGGAAACTGATCACCATGGACCAGTTCTGGCCGGACGCCATGGCATCGGCTATCGCCGCGGCGTCACGGGGCGTCATGGCCGCGCCCCCGGCCAGGTCGAAGAGCAGGCGGTAGCCCGCTTCTTCGTCGCCATACTGAATGTGGATTTTGGCCATCTTCTGGCGTGTCTTCTGCGTGTTGTCGAGAGGGAGGGCCCGTGTCAGGGTTTCCAGCGCCTGCTCCCAGTCTCCCTCCTGCTCTTCGATGCGGGCAATTTCGTAGAGGAGGCCCAGGTCTTTCGATTGAATGCGGGTCGCTTCGAATAGGGCCTGGCGACGTTCCTCGTACTGATCCGTCTGGCGATACATCTCCGCCAGGGCCAGACAGGGTACGATGGAGGAGGGGTTGTCGCGCTTGCGTTCCTTCAGTTTCTCTATCACGGTCTCACGCGACCCATCCGCCTGGGCGGCATAGCCCATGTCTCGTATCCAGCGAATCTTGTCGCTCATCTCGCCGGCATTCTCATAGAGACGCCAGTAGATGCGTCGGGCATCGCCGGAGCGATTGGCACGGGTATAGAGCGTGGCCAGACGCGAGAGGATCTCCGCGCGTCCCTCAAACTCCTGATCGGCCCGGCGCAGTACGCCAACGGCGTCGCTTTCTCGGCCCAAATCGGCGAGCAATAGCGACTCCGTCAACCAGGCCTGGGCATTGCCCGGCGAATTCCTCTTCCAGGTCGGGATCCAGGCCAGGGCTTTCTCGGGGTCGTTGGCCTTGCGGTAGAGTTCGACCAGCTCACGGACATAGAGAGAATCGCGGCCGCCGGTCTGAGCCAGCAGCGCTTGGGTTTTTTCGGCGGCTAGGGACCAGTCCCGCCGCAGGCGACAGAGGCGAATCTGTTGTTTGAGTGCCGTTTCCCGATGCGGCTCGCTCACTTGGTCCAGGAGGACATCCGCTTCGGTGCTCATGAACACCGAGTCATAGAGTTCCGACAACAGACAAACCTGCTGAATAGAGCGAGCCTTTCTGGTGGCCAGCTCATCGATCAGCGTGGCTGTCTGGTTGCCGCGCTTGGCGACGGCGACTACCTGGGCGACTGCCGTTCTGATCTGGGAAAAACGCTCGGCGATCTCCAACTGACGGCGCGCCCAAGTCAGGGTCCTGTCGTAGTGCTTCAGGCGCAGGCCGGTCTGACAGAGGGTCGCCAGATAGGTCACGTCATCGGAGTAGTCGTCATACTGGGACTCGAGCCACTGCAAGGCCAGTTCTCTTTGCTCACGCCGGCTGACTGCCTGGGCCGCCCGGACCAGCATTGCAACGTCCCCCGAGTGGGCGATCTCCCGCCACAGTGCCAAGGCCTCTTCTTGCTTCTCGATGCGAAAGAGGAATTGGGCGTAGGCCTCCTTGGCACTCAGACTATCGGGCCAGGTCTCGGTGAGTTGTTGGTAGACCCGGGCCGCCTGATCGTTGAGTTTGTAGCGCTCGAGGATCCGTCCGGCGCGTAGAAAGAGATACTCGGTTTTCTGCGACTGCGAAACAAAGGTCTGCAGCGCCTCGCCTGCCTGATCGTCTTGCCTGTTCTGATGGTGCAACTCCGCCAATTGGACCAGCAACTCCCGATCGTCGGGGTGCTGGGTGCTCATTTGGGTCAGGAGATCGATCGCCTTGCCCAATTGCTGGGCCTGTGCCAATGCCGCCACATAGGCCTGCTGATGGGCCTTGTCTCCCGGTGTTACGCTGAGGATTTCCTGATAGAGCGTCAAGGCCTCCTCATGCCGGTTCATCTGCAACAAGAGGCGAGCCAGGCGTTTTTTCAATCCCACCCGCTGTGCATCCGTTTTAATGAGCTTGGCGTAAAAGTCGCGTAGGCCGGAGAGGTTGTCCTCGCGTAGAAAGACCCGTTCGATTTGGGCGGTGATCTGATCCTCAAGCCAAGTGCCATGGCCTACCAAGCTCAGACAAGCCGCATAAGCGTCTAAGGCCTCTTCGTTCTTGCCGCTGTATTGGAGGATGTCACCCCGGCGAAGTCGCCGCATGACCGTTTCGTAGCTGTCTTTGGTGATAGCCAGGAGATGATCGCTAGTGGCGACGGCGGCCTGGTAGAGTCCCTCGGCCAGTTGCAATTCGATCAAATCCTCATAGAGGTCCTCATCCTGTGGGTTGTCTTGCAGCAACTGCTTCCAGACGGCTTGGGCCTTGTCATTCTGTGTGGTGCGGACATAGAGCTTGCCCAGGAGTTTGGCGCATTTCTCGGACAGATCGCCACTTAACTGTAGTGTACGGGCCCTTTCCAAATCAGAGATGGCGCTGTCAAAATCAAGCGTGCGCAACTCGGCCTGGGCCTTGAGGTAGAGCACCTCTCCATTCTCAGGGTCCCGCTCGGCCACTATGCCATAGAGCCGAAGCGACTCTACGTGTTTCCCCTGGCGCTCAAGATAGGAGGCCAATACCAGGTGATTGGTGACACTGGGGTTGGCGGCGAGTTGGCTGTTGAGATATTGCTCCAAGGCCTCCAGCGTGCCGGTGTCCAACCAGGCATCATAGAAACGATCGAAGAGTTGCACACTTCCGGGGCGTTTGCTCAGCAACGTGTAGTATCGCTTCGCCCGAACATCGATCTCCTGGTCCTGACATAGACCGATTCCCACCGCAATCAGCCACAGGAAACAACAGCTCGCACAGAAAGGCCCGTGTTTCCACATTTAATAACTCCTTCGCCCCTGACTGTAAGATTCACTATTCTCTAACAAAGGCATAAAACGCCCATCAAGTTGCAATCCAAGACGATGGGCAGGCCTCTATTCTTTCACTCATCGCTAAGAGCCCCTAACAGAATGAATTAAGACGTTTAAAGCAGATGAGAGAACATCCGATAGAAAGGAGGGCTTCATGTATGTCGGCCCGTCGCTCATAGCGAATGCGCAATCGTCTGAACTGGTGCAGCCACGCTAGGGTCCTCTCAACCACCCATCGATGGACACCCAGCCCGCTTCCATGCTCTGTGGAGCGCTTGGCAAGGACTGGCCCAATCCCAAGCAAGCGCAACGCCCCCCGATGAGGCTCAGAATCATAAGCGCGGTCTCCCTGGATGCGGTCTGGCCTGCGACGTGGGCGTCCTCGCTTGCCACGAACTGGGGGAATAGCCTCAACCAAAGGCAGCAACTGTGTCACATCGTGACGATTGGCCCCGGTCAGGATAGCTGCCAGAGGGATTCCTTTAGCGTCCGTAATCACGTGATGCTTACTCCCGGGTTTGCGCCGGTCCGTTGGGTTAGGCCCTGTTCCCCCCCCGCCTCCAACCGCTCGAATGGATGCGCTATCCACAATGGCTCGTGACCAGTCGATCTGGTCAGCTTCCCTTAGTTTGGCAAGCAGTAGTTCATGAAGTCTCTGCCAAACCCCTGCCTCATGCCACTCTCTTAGGCGACGCCAACAGGTCATGCCAGAGCCACACCCCATC
>JADFHU010000320.1 GCA_022567055.1 Planctomycetota bacterium | reverse complement strand
TTCATGTGTTCGGTCATATTCACGAGGCCTTCGGCCACCAGAGCTTGGAGGATACGACCTGCTGTAATGTAGCATGCCAATGGGCTGAAGGCTGCTTAAGGGCATACCTGTTGGATACCCAAGAAAGATCGGTGCAGTCTATTTTAGAGCAGACGACTGTGGGGGATTGGTATAGTGCGCTGACTGCGGAGCAGGAAGACGAGCATGTTGTTTGAATCTGTAGATAATAACAACAGGCCTATTGCGGGAATCGAGACACACTTTTCGGAATTCGGCAGCCGTCGCGTCTGGGGCAATCTACGCTACAACTTGGGCGGAATCGCTTCGTCAAAAAGCCATCGCAAGCAATGTCGCCAATCTGGAAACGCCCGGATATCGGCGAGTGGATGTCAAGTTCGAAGAGATGCTGGCCCAAAAGATGGACGAAGATGGCGGCAAGGTGAATATGAACACCGTAAAGCCCGAGATCCACCAGCCGCGCAACACGCCGGTAAAGGCAAACGGCAACGATGTGAGCCTGGAAACGGAGGTCGGTAATATTATCCCTCAAAAAGATCGGTGAGGTGAAGATCATGGCACGACAATTGGACGTGAAACGATTCAAAACCCTTCTCTTGGACAAACGGCACGAACTGTTGAAAAACATAACCAAATTGGATACCGGCATGATCCGTCCGATGGCGGAAAGCATGCCGCAAGTGCCCAGCCATCCGGCGGAAGCGGGTACGGACACCTTCGAACTCGATAACAACGCAGGCTTGATGGAGAGGGAAAGGGAAATTTTCAAAGATGTTGATTACGCCCTGGAACGACTGGAACAAGGAACGTATGGGTATTGCGAGCAGTGCAACAAACGGATCCCTAAGGTTCGGCTGGAGGCTATCCCCTGGGCGCGTTTGTGTCTGGCCTGTGCTGAGGCAGTGGATAAGGAACGTCCGTAACCGCAACGGCCAAGTGGGGCGAGACCGTCAAAGAACAGCCCGGTGATTGGGAGACACGGATCGAACACTTCAGCGATCGGATCACCGCTGTGTATCCGGCCTCTGGTGAAAAGAAGACCCTGGACTTTCACACCAACCTCAAGGAGAGGTAGGTGGACCAGGTGTTGCCCACGAGTGAATACCGATTTGCAGTATTCGCGACCACGGTAGATCAAATTGGAACCACTGCTTTCAGTAACGTGTAAGGCATCCCACACCGCCGCCGGATATCAGGAACTCACTGGTTGGGACGACCACCACGTCACAGGATGATCCCTCGGCCAGGCGTACCATTTCCTCCTTGATAGCGAGGACGCGAAACTGCGTACCCGAACATTTCGGACAGGCCTGTGCCGCATCCCGACCAATCTGGGTGTCTCCGCACTCTCGGCACTGCCAACCGGTGCCGGGATCGTACTCCTCGGCCAGCACCAGCACGTCCGCCCGGGCGTGTCGCAGGCATTCGAGGCTGGCGTGGGTTCCCAAGATCCCCAGCCCACTGGTATAGACCGCCCGCCGCAACATGGCTACAGAGGTAAGGGAACACTGTGCCCGATATTCGACGAAAGACGATAGTGTCGCACCGACCACGTCGCCGGGATGATCACCGGCCCCGGCATAGACCGTATCCACCAACTTCTGGCGCAGGTGCGAAGGCAGGCTGGATTTCAATCCTTCTACCATAGACGGCTCCCCGGCGAGTAACAAGTGGTTATGGCCACCGGCGCTCATCAGTCTATCCAGCGTCTTGGTCTTTTCCTGTATGGTCTCTTCCGTCTGCTTGCGCCGATGGCGCTGATACCGTTCCCTGCTCCACTGCCGCTCGACACGATCCGGCGGCACCGGATGCTCGGACCATGTTTGCCGGGTAACAGCTCCCAGATTGACCTCCAGGATGGAGGCCCTTTTCTTGTTCATCAAGACAACCACATACCGATCATAGGTATTCTTGAGGGTCATCAATTGGCTAATATGGGGGATACCATCCACGGTAAGCTGGTTCGATACGGGCACATGGAACCGCAAGCCTATCAGAAAAGGATCTGCTGTACTCCGCGCAAATACCACGATCCCG
The DNA here is from genome assembly GCA_022567055.1 of Planctomycetota bacterium. Lineage (GTDB taxonomy): Bacteria > Planctomycetota > Phycisphaerae > Sedimentisphaerales > Anaerobacaceae > JAIPFM01. The sequence goes on along the minus strand of JADFHU010000320.1, from coordinate 4,587 downwards.
CGGACAGCCGGGTCCCGCGTATTTTCATCGACGTAGCGTTCAGTATCTTCCAGAGATTGATCAAAGGATTCTCTTTGTGCAGCGGGAATGGTTCGCCGGAGCAGCAGGATTCTCTCGCTCAGAAAAGCCCGGCATGCATCGATTCCTTGCTCCGCATTTAAATAGCAGCTAATGACAGGAATTTCGGTCTCATGCAAAGTTGCCAGGATTCGGACGTTTTTCTGTAGTTCGGCGTAATCCATGTGCAGGGTCTCCTTGAAAGAAAAACGGCCGGCAGAAACATCAGTTGCCTGAGTTCCGCCGGCCCATTATCGAACAGGTAATCTTGGTTACCCCTTCAGAATCTGCCGGTACTCAATCGTTGTCCTGCCATCATACTTGACTGCAGGCACATGGTTCAATGTTTTAGACCGAATTCGATCAAATTGGGGACAACCCACTTTCTTCGCATCACAGTCTATCCCTAGGCTTTCCCACGCTAGGGCATCGACAAAGGCATCATAGACGCGTACAGGGTCTTCGGCGGACACAAAGTCCTCTATGCGGGGGGGGTGTTGCCGTTCTGCATCAGGACCGATGCCCAGGTGGTACCTGGGATTGAACCAGGCCCGTTTTCTAGCCTAATCTCCAGTCTCGTCCCACGTCAGGCCACCGGCGCCCACGATGCCCACGACCAGCGATGTCACCGTAGAAGAACTCTGAACCAATCCCGTGGCCAGGATGCCGATAAAGAGACCCACAAAGGGATTGGAGGTCGTTTCGATCAGCTTCTCCGCAAAGTGCTTGCCGACGCCCTTGAAGGCCCCGCCCATCAATGCAATACTGACAAGAAACAGATAGAGGAGTACTGCTACGGCGGCGAGTCTCAAAAGGATGCTAGCAACATTCTTGGTATTCCTGTTCAACTGAAAACTCGTCGGTATCGAAGGGGGAGACGGACTCGATACGTGCTAAACGCTGAATGACGCAAATTCTCCTTACTAAATCAGCCCTCCGAAGCCTCGGAGTCTAGAGATCGCCCTCCCACATTCGCTTCTCCAATGTTTAGGAGATGGTCCTTTATCCTGCGATAGGCGCCAACAATATCCATATAGGAAGTACTGATGAGCGGTTCGACTTTTTCGCTCGATAATCTATGCCAGTGAATATCTCTCAAGCCCCTAATTCTGTCTGTGATCTTATTGCTCTCCTTTCGCATTCTCCGAAGATATCGAGTCGGACTGTCACTTCGTAGGCCACCCTGAACCAAATTGTGGTAGGTAGCCACCGCATCGTGCAATTCCACCAGCTCCTGTTGTTGTTCCTTCGACAATTTAACGTTGGCGTCCTGCAATCGTAAGCGCAGCTTCAGTACGTTGGTGATGTAGTCACTCACGGATTCGTATTCATCCGCCAACCTGAGCTGGGCTCTGGCTTCTTCAGCTAACTCATAACTGATGGAGCGTGCAAGTAGATTGGTGAGAAATGTGGTAACCTCAATTTGGACCTTGTCGAGTATTTCCTCGCGCTCAAACACTTGATCACGCAGTTCTTGAGAGTCCTGACCGTCTTCATTATCAACCATGATGGTTCGCAGATTATCCATCATTTCCCGTACTCTGAAATCCATTCGGCTGATCTCTGAGCGTGACTGTTCTATGGCTGCTAAAGGTGAAGTTCCGACTTGAAAATCCAGGTGCGTTAAATAGTCCCTCCGGGCTTTCCCTTTGCTCTTGACGAGCCTGGTCAATAGATTTGCAAAAAATGTCGTGAAGGGTAGGAAAAGGAGGACATTGGCGATGTTGAATCCGCTGTGCACCGCAGCGATCGCGCTGGTCATGTAAGGGTAGGTTTCCGTCGCCGTTTGTGTATTGGGATCAGCCCCAGTGACTGTTACCATGGTATTAGGATCAGCCCCAATGACTATTTTTATTATGAATGGAATATACACTGGATGAAAGAGTGCCGTAATCCAGGCTACGCCCAATACGTTGAATATGACGTGAAAGTAAGCGGCGCGTTTGGCATTGATGTCGTCTGCGCCTAAGGATGCTAGAAAAGCCGTAATGGTTGTGCCAATATTCTCCCCCAAAACTAAGGCCGCCGCGGTGTGGAAATCGATGACGCCCGTGTTTGCCAATGCAATGGTAATCCCGAGTGTTGCTGATGATGATTGCACAATAACCGTCAGCAGACAACCCACAAAAGCCGCTTTCAATACACCAAAGTAATTCGTCGCCTGAAAAACGTTAAACATAGCATTGAACTCGGGATGGTCGTTGAGTGGTTTGAAGCCGTCTTTCATGAGTTCAAGGCCAAAAAACACCATGCCAATTCCCAGTAGTGCCAACGCCGTGTAGCGGAACTTTTCCTTCTTCAGAAACAGCCAACCAAAGGCGCTTAGGCCAACTATGGGGAGGCCGTATTTTCCGATCTTCAAGGCCAGCATCCAGCCTGTGATCGTCGTACCGATGTTGGCGCCCATGATGACGCCGATAGCTCCGTTCAGCGCCATTAACTGGCTGTTGACGAAGCCGATCACCATGACGGAAGTAACTGAGCTGGATTGAACGAGTGTCGTCACAGACAACCCTATGCCAACCGCCAGAAATCTGTTGGAGGTCACGGCATTGATCATTTTTCTGATTCTAGGGCCCGCAACGACCTGCAAACCCTGTTGCATATACTTCATGCCAAGCAGGAAAATACCCAGGCCGCCCACTAGGTTAAAGACCATCGGTAGTATCAGATCAACAGTCACCTTTATCGTTCCTCTTAGAGCCCCTACGCAAAATGATCGTCGCACCGAGAGCGAGCGTTTCGTGCCTCTGGCAAGGAAGGCGAAGCAGGCCATCCGAGGATGGTCGATGGAGCCTGACGCCGTCCAGAGGGAAAATAAGCCGCTCGAATGCAGACTCATTTTGCGTAGGTGCTCTTAGTTCCGTAATTCCGTCGTTCCGGGATCCTTACAGATGAGCCGTATCATAGCTCGGGTCCAAACAGGGTCAACGCCATAACCAGGGATTCCACGAACTTTCTCAGTCTTTCAAAAAGAGAACAGCTCTCGACGCGCTTTGCGAACCTCTAAGTTCCTCCCAGGCACTGGCTTATAAACATCCCCGCGGCCTCTGTTTTCGCTTGACAGATCGACTGGGGTCTTTGACAATGACCTGCTTTTAGGTAGCCTCAAGAGGCTAGAATCCAGGAAAGGAACGGGCAATATGAAGAACGTGTGGATCATTGCACAGGCTGCAGAGGATGGAGTGTCCAGTGTGAGGAGTGAGCCTATTCCGTCCACCTCCGATGATGGAAGCACTTTTACCTCGACGTTGGACCCGGCGGTCGAACTGCCCATCGGGTTAACCTCCTTGGATTTTGTGAAGGCATAGCCGATGCTGAAATCAAAAGTGGCCGGCTTGTTGAAAAGTTCATATACGAATTGCTTGTTGAGCTGGATCGAGAGCGTCACGTCCCCGCCGTTCTTGTTGCCCGCAACATTGGTCAGCAGGGTGTCCTGATCATTATCCGGATCGGCGCAAGCGGCCTCTTCGCCCGGCGGAATTGAAAAGCCCTTCCGGGGCCCGAGGAAGACAGCATTACATCCGGCCAGCAATGGATCGATACGATCAAAGATCGGCCTGCCGTCCGGCGCAAAGCCAACCTGGGTCAGCGTTATGTCGATGATGTCCACGGCATTGCGGCGTTTGGTATGAATAATGTCCACGTTGATTGTCCAGTCGTCAAAGAATCCGGAGCCATCGAAATCCGTGATGTGGGTAAATCCGATGCTACCCCGGACGATTGACGGCAGCTTGAAGTTGGGGTCGACCGCATCGACAGGGCCGAGGTTGGCGAGGGCCTCCGCCTGCGCGGCATCAAAAATACATTGTGGAACGCCGGTGAAGTTTCCGTTGGCATCCAGCACTATTTCTGCGCCTGCCGGGCAATCAAACAAATTCGCCGTACCCACGGCCGAACCGAAGTTCGTAAATGTGTTCGAGAACCAAACCGTCGGATCGCCGCCAGTGAAGACGCCGGCGGCGTCCGTGGTACCGGAGAACGTGGCGATCACGCTGCCGGGATCGGTCGGGTCAGTGGAGACCTCCACCGTCAAGGTCGCGCCGGCTACCGGGACGTCATCGGCATCGACACCGTCGGCATCCGCGTCGCGGCAGACGAACTCGTCGAGCGGTTCGTCGTCGTCGTCGTTGGGCACGCCGTCGCCGTCGATGTCGGGGTCGAAGCAGTCGGGCACGCCGTCCCCATCGAAATCGTCGGTGTGGTTGGTTCCCGGGCACTGATCGCACCCATCGACCAGGGTGTCGCCGTCGGAGTCGATGGGGCAGCCGGCCCTGTCGATGTTCGTGGCGCAGTCGGGCGTGAACGGGCAGACATCGTAGTCGTTGAATACGCCGTCGAGATCGTCGTCGGCGGTGGAGCAGCCGTCGGGGTCAACCGGATCGCCGTTGGCCGTGGTCGGACAGAGGTCGCAGCCGTCGGCTACGGTGTCACCGTCGCCGTCGGCCGGGCAGCCGTCGGCATCGATGTCCGTCGCGCAGGCGGCGGTGCCGGGGCAGAGATCACGATCGTTGGGCACGCCGTCGGCAT
>JADFHU010000319.1 GCA_022567055.1 Planctomycetota bacterium | reverse complement strand
AGCGTCGCACCGAGAACGAGCGATTCTGTTTCTGGCAAGGAAGGCGAAGCAGGCCATCTGAGGATGGTCGATGGAGCCTGACGCCGTCCAGAAGCAGAATGAGCCGTTCGAATGCAGATTCATTTTGTTAGGTGCTCTCAGTCGCCAAACAGTCCTGCAAACGTCGCGGCGATGTCCGGCTGCTCGCAGAGGGCCTGGCCAATCAAACAGGCCGTTGCCCCCGACGCCTTGAGGAGTTCCACATGGGCGCGCGTCTTGATGCCACTCTCCGCGACCAAGCCGGGAGGATTATCGAGAAGGGCGGCAAGACGTCCGGTGTTGTGGAGGTCCACCTCCATCGTCGTTAGATTTCGATTGTTGATGCCGAGTACGCAGGCGTTTGACACGAACTGTCCGAGCAATTCCTGCACTCGCATAAACACTTCAAGATCATGAACCTCAAACAGGACGGACAGAGTCAACTCTCGGGCCAGCCCCATCAAGTCACGCGCTTCGCCCGTGGTGAGCACGTCGCCGATCAGCAGGATGGCATCCGCTCCGGCCGCGCGGGATTCAAAGACCTGGTAAGGTTCGATGATAAATTCCTTCCGCATCACCGGAATCGCCACTGCCTTCTTCACCGCGCTGAGATAGTCGAGACGTCCCTGAAAGTACTTCTCATCGGTGAGTACGCTGATCGCATCGGCGCCACACTGTTCATAGAGGCGCGCGATCTCCACCGCATCGAAATCCTGGCGAATGAGCCCAGCCGATGGCGAGGCCTTCTTGACCTCAGCAATGACATTGATCCCCCGGGGATTCGACTTCGTGACAGCCCGGAAAAAGTCGCGGCACGCGGGCAAACCAGCCCCCTGCCTTTCGAGTTCTTCCAGCGAAACCCGCTGTTTTTGCTGGGCTACCTCAATTCGCTTGTCTGCTACAATCGTCTCCAGGACGTTTCCCAAACGCTAGTCCTCACTCATGACTCGATTGACCACAGTAGAATCATGACCCCGAAACCTGCACGTAGACCATTCTCAACTGCTGCAGCGTATCCGACAGGATGCTGGCTTCCTGATCCGTGAGATTGCCCTTGGTTTTCTCTTCGACGACCCCCAGCATGTCGATGTTGAACTTCGCCATTTCCAGGTCTTTCCGGGGCTCTTCATCCTCCTTGGTCTTGACGACACCCAGAGCGAAGAAAGACTGCGTGGCCAACATGCTGATGAGTCCGGACAGGTCAGCCGGGGGCAAGGGGGCAGACCGACCGGAAGACTGGGCCTCCACCTTCTTCTCGCCGTCTTGCTTCTCCTGCTCGATCAGGACCTCTTTTTCCTTTCTGGCCTCCTCTTTCCAGTCATCGTCAATAATCAATTTCTTTTCTTGAGCCATCCCGATAGTGCTCCTTGCTTCGTAATCATCATCTGTACTTCTTCATAGCCCGATCCAGGCTGCGCTTCTGGTCACGCTCTGCCAGGGTCTGACGCTTGTCATACTGTCGTTTGCCGCGGACCAAGGCAATTTGAGTCTTGGCCAGGCCACGATCATTGAAGTAGATCTTGAGGGGCACGAAGGTAAAGCCCCGTTGTTCTAACTTGACACGAATCTTGGCGATTTCCCTGCGGTGCAGTAAGAGTTTCCTTTTTCGCGTCGGTTCGTGATTGGTGATCCCAGACTGTTCATATTGAGCTATCTTGGCCCCGACCAACCAGCACTCATTGCCTTGAATGCGGGCATAAGCCCCATCCAAGTCTGCGGCAGCAGCGCGAAGCGACTTGACCTCACTACCGGTCAAAGACATGCCGGCTTCATACTTGTCCATGATCTCGAAGTTTCTGTAGGCCTTCTTGTTCACCGTCACGGAAGACTTCTTGTTGTTGTCCTTCTTCGGTCTTGCCATGAAAACAGTCTAGCGGCACGCCGTTTTTTTTGCAAGCTCGGCAAGTAAGGGCGTGAGACGCTCGAACGTGCATCGCAGCCCCAAAAAAAGACAGACCTCGAGGGGATTTCTCAAGGTCTGTTGTCTCTCAACAAGGGGCAGGGGCGTTCCGGGTTTTCGATCCGTTCGATCAAGAGCCGGATCCCGGGCTCCCCCACCGACGACTGCATGCGCCGTGGCCCATGCAGACATCAAACATTAGGGATCGGCAATAAATAAGTTGGACAGTTTGGGGTCCAAGTGTGCCCCATATTGGGTCGCGCCCGATTGAGCGACACCACAGGCGTAGCTGTTCTACGTCGCGGATGTCGCGATTGAGAAGCGATCAAAGATGAGGTGCAATTGGGCGTTCAAAAGTCCAAGTTACTTCTTGCCGGTCCCTTACCACACAGCTTGCGACTGCTCAGTCGCAGCCACCACAGTGCTTTCGACCCTACCGGTGTCGCCGGGATCACCCGTGTAAGAGGAGTTCTGTAGGCTGTCAATGGTCGAGGACTGCCTCATGTAACCAGCTGCGTTTTCGCCATACTGATTGGCTTTGACTGTCCCGACCTGGAACGCGTTGCCGCTGCCCTGACCGCCCGTATTGGCAACCACCTGCGTACCGGCCAGTGTGTTGGTCTGGCTCTGGTACTTGGGACGGATGCCCCTGCCAATTCTCTGAATCTGACCAGCCGCACTGCCAAGCTCCTGCAGGATGCTAACGTGGCCGCTGTGGGCATGGGCCCTGCCGACTTGCATGAGGAAGCTGTGCTGGCCTTGTCGTGCGGAGAGGCGGCGAACACCTTCAACGCGCTGCAAGTTCTCAATATCCAAAGACACCGTGTTCATCCCGACATCGCCGTGAGCGATGTTAATGGTGTTCGCAATGTCGCCCACCTGACTCTGAGTCTGGTAGAGACCTACAAAACTATAGGGAATCTGGGCCAGGGCCGAAGAGGACACCAACATTACTGTCAATACAACAATCGTTGCTCGTGACATAGTCATACTCCTTGGAAAATGTGAAACGTTCCTAAAAAGGCACCTGGCGCTACTGGGTTTTGCGCAACAGGCACGCAACTTCCTTTCTCCACGCCCCGGATCGCACGTAGACGGATCATCTTAGGGATCGGCAATAAATAAGTTGGACAATTTGGGGGCCAAGTGTGCCCCATATTTGGTCGCGCTCGATTGAGCGAAACCACAGGCGTAGCAGTTCTACGTCGCGGATTTTGCGATTGAGAAGCGATCAAAGATGGGGTGCAATTGGGCATTCAAAAGTCCAAGTTATTTCTTGCCGGTCCCTTACCCTTCATGTCAATGATTCCAAGGTGGAGCTTGCTGACTGGCTTGGATAGTGTCGGCTCGCTGTGCCTGGCTTTGCTCGAACCCAGCCATCTGCATCAGTTCGTCGCTAATCGCCACTCCGCGGATGCCGGTCGTCGGTGTCACGTAGGCGGAGGGCACTTGGATATTCCGGCTAATGTCCTTATCCTGCCCGTAGCGAGCCACCAGACGGTTGTAGAATTGCCTTGGCAGTCTCTGCTTGCGTCCCATGCGGGGACTAAAACGAAACGCCTCGGCACTCAGGACGGGCTTGCCTTTGCCCTCCGTCACCCCTTTGGCATGGCTGCCGCCCAGGGAGAGGGAGTAGTTCAACTGGCTGTAGCCCATCGAGGCATTCGGATAGGCGGAATTGGAGCCAACGGTCACACCCTTCATGCCACCGGAAATCAGCAGGATGTCGACATCCCAGGGAAGGGCCTCAGCAATCGCGGCGTTGTAGACCTGGTCCCAGTTGCGACTGTGTTTGCCTTCGACACTGATCTTGCCCACATAGGCATAGCCCGCCTTAAACAGGATCTTCTTGTCGATCTCGCTGTCAATGAAGACCATCAGCGGCTTGCCGTAATGGCGACGGTGACGTATGATCGAGTTGGCGATCTCGAAACCACGTCCGTGGTGAAATCGATCCGGACCCCCGAACATCTTCGTGACACCGTTCCATAGACCGCCGGCCATTGAAAACACTCCCGTATGGGGAATCGCGGTCAGCACCCCTCTCAACTGATCCATATCTTCGGCATCGCGGGGATTGAAGGTTCGTTCGTAGACCGTGTCTTCGGCGGTGGGACCATTGGCAAAGTAGCCCTTCACCGTACCCCACCCTCCGTGCTGCCACAGGGGCAAATAGGCCGGCAAGTTGTTGAGGGGAAAGGTCCTGCCCCTTACGTTGGAGGTGGTATTGATACTCACGCCGGAATTCGAGAAAGATTTGCTGCGGCCGATGCCCGTGCCACCTTCGGCAATCACACTCGTATCCTGCACCTGATTTGAGTTCACCTGATTGTAGACGTCAACAGTAGACGCCGCTGTGACACTTCCCCAGCAGAGGGCTGCCACTATCAGAGAATCCATCACCCTTTTCATCATTATTCTCCTTAACAATGGTCTTCTTCCTTTTCGTCACACATCCTTACTTTTAGACAGTGACAAACGCTCATTCACCAAGCATCTCGATGTGGGGACGCAGAGCCTCCCATGGAACCACCGTCTCAGAAAGACTGAACGCCCAGTCCAGGCTGTGTCAGAAAACTCGATCTGGCTTCCCCCGGGTCTGAGCCTCGGGGTCGAAGACGAGCGGCCTTTTTTCTTAGCTGTTCGACGCTGCTATCGGAGCAAGAGCTGCACGAAGGCAACAGGGTTGTCCGCCTGGCTGCATCCGGCTTTATCGACGATAAAACCAACATCGCCTGCTTCGCCGTCTTTGCCAGGCGAAAAAATTGCTCGCTCTCGGGCCAACGACGGAGTTTTCCGACAAAGCCTAGGTCTGGAGAAGAGAGATGAGTGTTTGAGATGCGCGCTTGAGCGACCACTCTCGGACGTGACCGCCTCGTGCAATCCGGTTTTCCCGAGCACTGAAAACAGTGGTCGTGAAAACCTCTCGCAATACCAACAATTCCCTTCGGCAAGTGGCGAGAGGGAAAGTTTGGAGTTGTGCCTCAACAGGGCGAGGCGTACACGAAGCAGTTTTTTAGTGGTCTGAGTATCCATTCTCATCGACCGGTCCTCCTGACCATCTTTACAGCTACTGGAGTCAACCTCCAGTCCATTGAGAGTATCTCTCCAAACGCGGCCATTGTCAATCAAAAAACGGCTGGCTTTTCGAAATTCTTTTGGTTGTGGCCATTTCCGCCTCTGAGCTGTTCCCTGCCAGCCCGTCGCCTTATTGCGTGAAAGTATTGCACTGGCCCATTCAGTTCGCTAGAATCCAGGTTCTCGGCCGCTAGGGCGATGATCGGGGTGTAGCTCAGTTTGGCAGAGCGCCTGGTTTGGGACCAGGAGGCCGTAGGTTCAAATCCTATCACCCCGACTTAGAGTCCCTTTCAAAATGAATCGTCGCACCGAAAACGAGCGTTTCTGTGTCTGGCAAGGAAGGCGAAGCAGGCCGTCCGAGGACGGTCGATGGAGCCTGACGCCGTCCAGACTCAGAATAAGCCGTTTGAATGCAGAGTCATTTTGCGTAGGGGCTCTTAGTTTTCCAGGCTTCTTAGTGAGACCATGATCATCGGTATTCCATGCGAGGTTAAACGGGACGAGTACCGCGTCGCGGTTTTGCCCGTGGGCGTGCAACTCCTGACCGGAGACGGTCACAGGGTCCTGTTGCAGAGGGGCGCCGGATTGGGCAGCGGCTACGACGATGCGAGCTACGCCCAGGTGGGCGCCACACTCATCGACAGCGCCGCTGAAATCTACGACCAGGCCCAACTGGTGATGAAAGTGAAGGAGCCTCAGGTCGAAGAGATTGCCCTGCTGAGGCCCGATCAGATCGTGTTTTGTTATTTTCACTTCGCCGGGTCCCGACAACTCACCCAAGACTGTCTCGATCAAGGTATTGTGGCGGTCGCCTATGAGACGCTGAGCGACGAACAGGGGCAACTACCGCTACTAACGCCGATGAGCGAGGTAGCGGGCAAGATGTCGATTCAAGAGGGCGCCAAGTGTCTCGAGAAACCCATGATGGGGCGCGGGATCCTCTTGGGAGGCGTTGCAGGCGTAGAGCCCGCCAAGGTGCTGATCATTGGCGCCGGTGTGGTGGGGACCAACGCCGCGCGTGTGGCCGCCGGGCTGGGCGCCTCGGTCGTGATCATGGACATCAATCTGAAGCGCCTCCGCTATCTAGAGGAGACCATGCCGCCCAATGTCACTACCGTCTACTGCGATCCTCATGCCGTGGCGCAGCATGCCAGCCTATCGGATCTTGTGGTGGGGGCGGTGTTGATCCCCGGTGCGAAGACACCGAGGCTCATCAACCGCGAAACCGTGAAAGAGATGAAGAGAGGGGCGGCCCTAGTCGATGTCTGTATCGACCAAGGAGGCTGCTGCGAGACCAGTCACGTGACTACCCACAGTGACCCCGTGTTTATTGTGGAAGATGTGGTCCATTATTGTGTCGCCAACATGCCCGGCGCGGTGGGGCGAACCAGCAGCCAGGCCCTCTGCAACGCTACACTGCCCTACTGCCGTGAACTGGCCGCATTGGGTGTCGACGATTTTGCGTCCAAGAGTCCTGGCCGGACCGCTGCCCTAAACATGCGCAAGGGAGAGGTCCTGTGCAAGGCAGTCGCTGATGCCTTTCAGCGCTAAAATGTAAGACCGGCAAGCATGCTGCTCAACCTTGATCATGGCACCGACGAGATGCTGCCACATACTGATCCTCCAGTAACTGACGACTCGGTTGTT
>JADFHU010000318.1 GCA_022567055.1 Planctomycetota bacterium | reverse complement strand
GGTAGGGCGTGTCCATCTGCGCAGTGCCGTAGCAATGTAAATCCTTCCATCCCAGGTCGTCCGCCATGATGACAACGATATTGAGTTTGGCGGCCCCCGCAGTGGAGAGTAACGCTGGCCACCCTGCGGCAGCGCAGACGAGCAAAAGGGGGATCAAAAGCGGCTTCATGCGAATGTAGCCGCATTCACCGCCGCCCCGCTCACACACGCCTGCAAATAGACTTCTCTTCATTGATGCTCCTTTCCATGCTGAGGTAGCATTCTAGGCTTGCGGATCATAGGTCGATCCCGGGTGTTGGGATGAATCTTCCCTGTCGCTTGTGGCCGAGATAGTCACCGCGTTCGTAGCTGTGTCGGGCGGACTTGAGCCAGATTATCAGTTTGGCCCGCAGTTCGTTGGCCAGCTCCTTCCGTTTGCTGATCAGATTTTTTTGTTCACTGGGGTCGTTCTGCAGGTGGTACAGTTCGTCAGGTTTGTTCTTGTCAAACCAAAGCAGGAGTTTGTGTCCCTGACTGATGATGGATGCAGAGGGGGATTGCTTCGGCCGCAAATTGGATGCAAAAGGTATGAAGCGGTCTGGCGCCCAGGCTTCTCCGCGGAGGAGGGACAGCATGCTCACGCCGTCGATGGGTCGGTCATCGGGCATTTCATAGGCGAGCAGTTCGCGGAGAGTCGGAAGGTAGTCCAGCGTGCAAACGGGCTCGTACGCGGTCCGCCCCGCCTCGATCACTCCAGGCCACCAGGCAAACGCAGGAACACAAACGCCACCGTTGTAGAGGTACCGTTTGCGCCCCTTAAACCCACCGGCCTCGCCGTAATAGACGCCATGATACGGATCGTAGTCCGGTGGCGGGTCGCCGGTGCCTTCTGGACCGTTGTCCGAGCAGAAAAAGATAAGCGTGTTCTCGGCCGCACCCGATTCCTCAAGTGCCTGGCGCAGACGGCCAACTTCGCGGTCGATCGAGGTGATTGAACCGAGGTAATGCTGACGTCCGAGAGGCTGATCGGGATAAAGGTCGCGAAGTTCTTTGCCGGCTCGCGTCGGAGAATGCGGGCCGTAGAACCAGATTGTGGTGAGGAACGGGGTTTTCTTCTCGGCCGAATCTCGCACGAAACGGATGGCGCGATCCATGATGATCTTCTCCGATGAACCCTGCCAATCCTCCTTGACCTCCACTCCATTTGACCAGAAGTGACAGCGGTGCTTGGGGATGCGCAGGTCTGTTTCGTCAAGCGGGTCCCAGGTCGCAACGTTGGTTTCAGTGGTGAACGTCACGTCGTAATGGCGCTCCCAGGGCGGACCATAGCGCTCGGCCGAGGTCTTAGGCGCTGGTCCCGATAAGGTCGGGTCTTTGGTCATCGTTCCCAGGTGCCATTTCCCGAAGTGTCCGGTTCGATACCCCTTTGCACGCGCAATCCGCGCGAGAGTGATTTCGCCGCTTGGAAGTTTCCCAGAGTTAACGTTGATCATACCGAAGCGCATGCAATGCCGTCCTGTCTGAATGCACGCTCGCGTCGGGGAACAGACCGGGCCAACGGAATAGAAACGCGTAAAGCGAATTCCCTGTGCCACCATACCGTCGAGATGAGGTGTCTGGACAAGTGTGTTTCCGTTGAACCCGACATCGCCGTACCCCAGGTCGTCGGCCATCAGAAAGATGACGTTGGGTTTGCCTGCGGCGTGGACCGTTAGCGCAGAGAACATGCACAGGGTACCGATAGTGATTTTCTTCAATGTCATGGTCTCCTCTTTCTACGGGACTTCTCCGGGCCCTTGATTTGTGCCTGCAAGGGACGATTCGGATCGCCGGGATTTGAAACGGGGTCATATCTGGGCTCATTATCCACAATTTGCATTTTAATCATTCCAGTGTTTATCAATTATCTTTTGAATATGAGGGTAATTCGAATCTGTTTCATTGAGCTCCTCACGCAGCAATCTGAGCTTTCCTTTGAGTTCTTTGATTATGTCAGAATATTCAGACCTATGATACAGGTTGTTCATTTCATGGGGGTCTTCTTTAATATCATAAAGTTCCCATCCCGGCGGTGTTATTATATCTGCCTGGGAGCCCCAGTAATCAGTTCGTGGAGGATCTTCATAGTCAACTCCGTAGAAAAAAGATAAGTTTGTACTTATCTGTCCTGATGCCAAAATGTGCAGGATTGCCCAGGTTATGGGCCATATGCATCCAATACCTGTAATAAGTCGCATCCCGCCATTCCTTTTCCTTTTCTCCAAGCAATGTTCGTTTGAAACTCTTTCCCTGCATATATTCAGGCACTTGGCCGCCTGCTATATCAATCAGGGTTGGAGCAAAGTCAGTATTGTTGATTAGCAGATCACATCGACTTCCCTGTTCTATGGATCCAGGATAATGCACAATAAAGGGCATTCTCATGCCTTCTTCATACATCCATCTCTTGTCAAAGAAATCGTGTTCCCCCAGGAAATAGCCCTGGTCACCGGTGTAGATGATGATGGTATTCTCATAAATCCCTTCTTCCTTCAGATAATCAACAAGTCTTTTAACATTGTCATCCACACCTTTAACACAACGAAGGTATCTCTTGAGGAACCGTTGGTAAACAGCAGATGTAAATCCCGGTTCAGGCAGCGCTTCATCAATACCAAGTCTTTTACCTAATCCCCACGTATTACATCGCCTGGATACAGAGGCTCCAATTGTGTCAACCAGACTATCATCAATCCCTCTGGTTGATATTGATCCGAATCCTCGTGCCGGCTGATCATACAGATTATCAGGCTCCGGAATTTCGGTATCTTCAAGGTAGCTATCATATCTCTTCGCATTGGAGAATAGATCGTGAGGCGCTTTGAAATGATGCATCAGGAAGAAGGGTTTTGTTTTGTCCCTGTTTTTCAGCCAGTCAATACTAAGATCAGTGATGACATCAGAGGAGTGCCCGGTGTGCTCTGTCGTATTACGCGGCCAGGCTCCATTATTGGAATCCCTGGTTACCGGATCATGATATCTACCCTGTCCGGGGAGTACATTGTAATAATCAAAAGCAGCCGGCTCTTCTTTCAGGTGCCATTTCCCTATCATGGCAGTGAGGTAGCCGGCTTTTTTGATTTCTTGTGGCAGGTATTGCTTTTCTGGATTTATCCTTCCCATCAAATCCAGTACACCATTGGTTTGAGGATACTGACCTGTAATAATTGATGCCCTGCTGGGTGTACATATTGAGTTATTGCAGAAGACACTGGAAAATATCATGCCCTCATTTGCCAGTTTATCGAGATTTGGAGTGGGGTTCAGGGATGCCAGTCTTGATCCATATATGCCGAATGCCTGAGTCGTGTGGTCATCAGACATGATAAACAGGATGTTAGGCTGATCGACTCCATACGCGTCGGCGGTGAGTGCGAATCCAGCAAGCAGGGCAATCGACAAAAGACGTTTCATTGCGAGTTCTTCTTCCTTCCTAGTTCGTACACCGGGCCCTCGGCACGAATTTCCGCGTGCAAAGCGACCATTTTCTTCTTCATTGCTTCGAAGCGAACTGTTTCAACTTCGGCGAGATCGGTCGATTCCGATCCATCCTTTGCTACGTTAAACATTTCGAACCGACCAAGCTCAGCTCGTTTGATAAACTCCATGATCGTCCAATCCGCGGGCTGCTTGGCATCTGCAACGGCCCCGGGATTGGCCTGCGGCAACATCGTGGCCACCATTTTATAGTCTCCATCGCGCATGGCGACCTCATATCCACCGCGTGCGTGCCACAACCACCACATCATCGGACGTTCACGTGACACGGGATTGCCGTGGATGAGCGCCGGTAACACATTCACACCGTCGATGATCTTGCCATCGGTGGACGTTCTCACTCCGGCCGCCGCGCTTAGTGTCGGGAGCCAATCGGTGCCATTGATGGGCTCGGAACTTTCCGTCCCCGCCTTGATCTTCCCCGGCCAGCGAACGATACCGGGGACGCGAATTCCTCCTTCGTGAATGTGTCCCTTGGCACCTCGCAGATCGCCTGGTGATCCGAAACACGTCGGAGTGCGATGCTCGGGGCCATTGTCTGAAGTGAACACGACGATCGTGTTGTCGGACAGATCTCGGTCGTCCAGGTACGTCAACAGTCGGCCAATATGATGGTCCAACATCGTGACACAACCGTAGTAGAGTGGCAGCTTGTCCCATTTCGGATTTCGCTTCACTTGTTCGCCACCATAGCCCATCGCCTTGGCCGCGTTCAAGGCGGCTGCGTTTCTATAGCGTGCCTGAAACTCTTCTGCAGCCACGACCGGCGTATGTGGTTCGCTGAACCAGAGGCAGGTGAAAAAGGGTTTGGTTTTGTCTCGTTGTTCAAGCCATTGAATCGCCTCGTCCACGACAATCTCGCTCATCCATCCCTGTACTTTGCCGACGTCGTCCCCGTTCCGCTTGAAGCTTGTCGGATCTTTGCCGAAGTTCGACTTGTTGGCCAACCAGTGATCAAATCCTTGATCACCCGGGTAGGGTTGCTTGCCCGATTCAAAATCTCCTGAACAATGCCACTTACCTGCAAACATCGTCTCGTAGCCAACAGATTTCAAATGTTCAGCGATCGTAACTTCCTGACGTGGAATGTGCAGAGGCTTGAAGCGCGCGAAGTCGTACATTCCCACGCGGTAGGGGCTGCGACCTGTCAACATGCCCGTACGAGCCGGCGAGCAATTCGGACTCGCCGCATAGCAGTGCGTTAGTCGAACGCCTTGCGCGGCGAGCCGATCCAGGTTCGGACTTTGAATCGCTCGGGATCCGAAACAGCCCAAGTCCGCATATCCCATGT
This sequence comes from Planctomycetota bacterium, assembly GCA_022567055.1. Lineage (GTDB taxonomy): Bacteria > Planctomycetota > Phycisphaerae > Sedimentisphaerales > Anaerobacaceae > JAIPFM01. Next base: position 1,844 of record JADFHU010000318.1, on the reverse strand, counting down.
CATCCGCTAAGAGAAAAACAATGTTCGGCGGCTCCTGCGCGACTGCAGCCTGCGCAATCGCAAAGAACAAGTAGATTCCTAACGCAATAGATGAAAAGATTCGACGGGTCATGTGATCTGGTACCTATTTGTAGAACTGCGTTTTCCCGGACAGCACGTCCTTCCAGCGGATGGGCTTTGTTTTAGTGTACTCCTTCCGCTGTTGGGGAATATGGCGTCGAAGCGCATCGACCTCTTTGGTGTATTGGGGAGCGCCCGCCAAGTTCCGCCACTCCTCCGGGTCCTCAGCCAGATTGTATAGTTCCGCCGTGCCGTCGCCGTATTCGATGTAATGCCAGTCGTCCTTCCGGATGGAAAAGTGCTCCCAGCTTTCGACGGTCACGATGGGACGGGACCAGTCGCTCGCGTTCGGGTTCTTCAGAAGTGGAATTAAGCTACGTCCGCTCAGCCCTTGCTTTTCGGGTAGCCCGCACAGTTCCGTTAGGGTGGGGAAAATGTCCAGCAATGAAACGTTGCGGTTCGATACCGTTCCTCTTGCCTTCTCCGCGAATGTTCCCAGCATTCCCTCGGGGGTCTTGACCATGAGCACGCTCTTGATCACGTTTTCCCAGAGGGCAAATTTTTGCCAATGTTGTTTTTCGCCCAACTGCCATCCGTGGTCGGAGTAGATGACCACGACGGTGTTGTCCGCGTAGGCGCTATCGGCCAAGGCGTCCAAGACCATTCCCGTGAGGTCATCGGCGTAGTTGATGGCAGCCAAATAGCCCTGCACGGCCCGCCGCCACTGTCCGGCCTGGGTAACGTTGTGGTGATAGCGGCGCCTTGCCAGTTTGCGTCCGGCAGCGGGAACGTCGTCCAAGTCTTCAATGATGCAGTCGGGCAACCGAACCTCGTCCAGAGGAAACCGGTCGAAGTACTTCTGGGGAACATACAGGGGCAAGTGGGGCCGGTAGATGCCGCAGGCCAAGAAGAAAGGCTTGTCGTGTTTCTTGCCCAACTGCTCAATGATCCATTTCGCGGATTCGTAATCGCCGGTCTCTTCTGTCGCGTACGGCAGGGGCGCCCAATCGAAGGCGATGTACATGCCCTTGAAATTAGGCATGGTCACGGTCAGCCCCTTGGGGTCGTCTTCGCGGATTTCGTTATCCTGTTTACGAAAAATCGTCTTGCCCGTTGCTGCATCGATGTCCGGCAAATAATAGGTGGGGAAATGCTGGAGCAACGACGGATAATAGTCGTTCCAGGAACGGGGGTCGGGCATGTTGTTGTGATATATTTTCCCCGCACCGCCCGTCCAATAACCGGCTTTTTGGAAATGTTCGGGAAGGGTGATTTCGTTTGGAAGGATATGCCGCCAAATCTGGGGATTGGTGTATACACCGGTGACGTAGGGGGCTTTCCCCGTCATAATCGCCGTTCTGGAAGGATTGCACGAAGGTGATGCGCAGTAGGCCCGGCTGAATGTGACTGCCTCCTCGGCGAAGGCCGCCATGTTCGGCGTTTGTGCCTGGGGGTGTCCGCCCAAAGGTTCGATCCAGTCGTTGAGATCATCCAGAGAAATTAGCAGAACATTTGGTTTTGGCTGTGTTCTAGAAGCGGACAGCGGCAAGCACATGCCGAAGGCCAAAAACAGTCGGATGAAACATTTCATAGTCATTGTGTTTTTCGCATTGGAGTTATGCCGCTTCCACTCCGGTTTCGCCAGTGGCATCGATCGCGTGCCGGGCATTGCCGCCGCCGGCCATTGATGATCTGTCTCAGTTACTTTTGATCCTTCCCGAATGACGAAAGCTCCCAGGGGTTTCTCCGAAGTATCGTTGATACATCTGCGACAGGGAGACGCC
>JADFHU010000317.1 GCA_022567055.1 Planctomycetota bacterium | reverse complement strand
ATTCTCGCCCAGAGCCCAGCCAGTTCCCGGTGATTGACCTTGTGAATTGAGGAGAAATGAATATAATAGATCCTAGTGTGCTCTAGCATGACCCATGTGAGTGTAGGGTTTTCTGGAAGGAGGCTTTTGCGATTAAGCAATCTACTTTGCCAGCATTCTCATCCAGGCTGGTTCCGGAAGCGACCCCACTGACAGTCCGTGTTGTCTGTGTCAATCAAGGGGCGATTGACTCCATGATACCATGCAAGTGACGGGTAATGACTCGTCGAAGGTCTTTTTTTTCTTGATAAGGAGGACAGCTATGTGCCGCAAAATGTTTTTCAGTTTGTTTCTAATGGTGATTGCCACCTGCCTGGTCAATGTGGTTGGGGCCGATGAGATCCTCGTCTACTCATTTGACGAAGGATCCGGTACCACTGTCTTCGATCAAACGGGCAGCGGCCGCGACGGTGTGATCAGCGACGCGACCTGGCAGGCCGGCGGCTTCAACGGCAGTGGATGGGCCCTGTCATTCGGCAGCGGTGCAAAAGTCGAGGACGATGATGGCGAAGCTTATCTCAACGGTCTAGAGGCCCTGACCATGGCCGCTTGGGTCAAGTCCAACATCCTCAGCAGTGATCGCGGTATCTTCAACGGGGAGACCCCGGACGGTGGCGACAATGTCTGTACCATGCGCTACGACTCCTCCGGCGCAACCTTTGGTGGAACGAACCTCATGAAGATGGCGGTGACTGCCGGTGGTGCTGAACAGCAGTTGGAGAGTTCAAGTAATGTTCAGACCACGGAATGGCAGCATGTGGCCATGACCTGGGAGAGTGGCGGTCTGATTCGGCTCTACATCAATGGCGAAGAGGACATGGGGGCTCAACTTACGGGTCCCAACAATTCGGGTACGGTCGACGGGTGTAGCACCTTTATCGTCGGTCAAGGCGCGAAGGATCAGTCGAATGGTTGGGACGGATTGATTGACGAGGTCCGCCTCTTTGACGCGGCACTGACTGTGGAAGAAATCCAGCAGGTGATGCTCGGTGTGGCACCCGAGGTGGCCAAAGCACCGGTCCCGGGGGATGGGGCAACGGACGTCGATCGTGATTCAGACCTTGGTTGGGGAGCGGGTGACTTTGCGGCGACGCACAACGTGTTCCTGGGCACAAGCTTTGACGATGTCAATAATGCGACCGTCGGTGTCGGGCAGGGTCTGGCGGACACGACCTTCGATCCGGGTCGGCTCGAATTTGGTCAGACCTACTACTGGCGTGTGGATGAAGTCAACGCTGCTCCCGATTCGACGGTCTTCGCAGGCGATGTCTGGACCTTTATGGTGGAGCCCTTTTCGATTCCTATAACGGGTATCACGGCCACGGCCTCCAGTTCGTTCGGCGATTCCGGGCCTGAAAAGACCATCGACGGCTCCGGCCTGGCGGATGATCTCCATGGCACCTCCGCAGGCGACATGTGGATCAGTGGAGGCGTCCCCGCCACCCTCGAGTATGCCTTCGACAAGGCCTACAAGCTGCACGAGCTTTGGATCTGGAACTCGAATCAGCTCATCGAGGGTTTCGTGGGCTTTGGCGGCAAGGATGTTGTCATCGAACACTCCCTGGATGGCGCGAACTGGACCGTTCTCGACGGCGTCGGGCCCTTGGCCCAGGCTCCGGGTAGCGAGGGGTATGCACACAACAACACGATCGATTTCGGTGGTGCCGTGGCCCAGCATGTGCGATTGACCGTCAACAGTGTCCAGGGGATTGCTCCTCAGGCCAGCCTGAGTGAGGTACGGTTCTACTATATTCCCACCTTCGCGACTCGGCCCAATCCGGCATCCGGTGCCACCGATGTGTCGCCCGATGTCCCCTTAGCATGGGGCCGTGATGGACGGGAGGCGGATAGCCACGATGTATACGTGGGGACCGATTCCAACAATCTGTCCCTGGCCGGCAGTGTCAGCGAAAGTAGCTTCGACACCTTGGCCGTGGATCTTCAATTGAGTCAGACCTACTACTGGCGTGTCGATGAGGTCAATGACGCCATGGAACCCAGCACCTGGACAGGCGATGTCTGGAGCTTCACAACAGCCGATACCATCGTCATCGACGACATGGAGAGCTATAAAGACGAGGAATTCCTCGAGATTTGGGCCACGTGGATCGACGGATTCGGTGATGAGGCCAACAACGGTGCCCTCGTGGGCGCGAATCCAGGGACCGGAGATTTTTCGCCGGAATCAACGATTGTTCACGGGGATAAGCAATCGCTGCCCATCCATTATGACAATAGCGCCGCAGCCCAATCCGAGGCCACCCGAACCTTTGCCGTTTCGCAGGATTGGACCAGAGCAGGCGTCACCCAATTGGTGGTCTGGTTCCATGGTGCGGCCGGCAACACCGGGCAGATGTATCTCAAGGTCAACGGGACCAAGATTCCCTACGACGGTCCAGCGGGCAATATAGCGCTGGCAGGGTGGCAGGTATGGAATGTCGACCTCGCCTCGTTGGGAATGAATCTGCAGAGTGTCCGCAGCCTGGCCGTCGGTATTGAAGGCAATGGCGCCACTGGCACTCTGTACGTCGACGATATCGCGCTAGTACAGTCGGCTGCCGAGCCCATCAATGCGTGGCGGGTCTCTGCCAGCAGTGATGATGCCGAAGAGCATATATTGGACGGCGGTGTCATGGAAAGCTTGACCAGCAGTGACCTGGAGCTGGGCTATGAAGGCAATATGGCCCCTGCCAATCTCCAGACGATCGGCTGCCGATGGGTCGGTATCGCCGTGCCCAGGGGTGCGACCATCACCGAGGCATGGGTGCAGTTCAGCGCCGATTCTATCGGCAATGCTAACCATGCCCTGCCCGTGTCTCTGGTGATCGGAGGTCAACTGTCCCCGAATCCTGAGACCTTCGCTGCAACGGGCGGTAACATCAGTGGCAGGGCGACGACCTCTGCGCAGGTCGTGTGGGACATTCCTCAATGGATGACCGTGCACGCCATGGGTCCCGAGGAGCGTAGCCCTGACATTTCCAGTATTATCCAGGAGATCGTCAATCAGCCCGGCTGGTCCGGCGAGGCGATCGTGCTGATGTTTGGAGACAACCCGGCTAATCCCTCCGCGGGAACCCGGGAAGCCGAGTCGTTTAACGGGAGTGCCAGTGACGCACCACTGCTCCACATCAGCTTTGACTAGAATCACACAGGAAAAACATATGCTCCTCTACCAGAATTGGGGTCGTTCCACTGCTCATGTATCGACCCTCTGCGCGATCCTCACACTGCTTATCGTCAAACCCGCGTGCTGCGAGGATGGGCCGATCAGCTTCAATCGTGATATCCGACCGATTCTATCGGATAACTGCTATGCCTGTCACGGGCCGGATGCGAAGCAACGCAAGGCGAAGTTACGCTTCGACAGGAGAGAAGGCGTGTTCTCGCCACCCAGCGGTTCTCCCGTGATTTTCCCCGGCGATCCGGACAAGAGCGTCATGGTCTTCCGCATCACCCACCCAAACGACGACGTTCGCATGCCGCCTCCGGACCAAAAACGCCAATTGACGCAAGAACAGATTGCACTGCTTAGCCGGTGGATAGAACAGGGTGCGACGTGGGAAAGACACTGGGTCTACACGCCACCCCGGCGTCCGGCCATCCCAAACATCAAGAACAGGACGTGGGCACAAAACGAGATCGATTCTTTCGTTCAGTCGAGACTGGAGGCCGAAGGGCTCAAACCCTCGCCGGAAGCGGAGAAACGGGTTCTGATCCGTCGGCTCAGCTTCGATCTCACCGGCCTGCCGCCATCACCCGCGGCGGCCGAGGACTTCGTGCAGGACGAGAGTCCCAAGGCCTATGAGAACCTGGTCGACCGCCTCTTGCGTTCGCCGAGCTACGGGGAACGCATGGCCATGAATTGGTTGGACCTGGTACGCTATGCCGATACCTCGGGCTATCATGCCGATGAAAACATCAGTGTCTGGCCCTACCGTGACTACGTGATTCGGGCGTTCAATGACAATATGTCCTTTGATCGATTTACGCGTGAAAATCTTGCCGGCGACCTTCTCCCCAACGCGACCCCTGAACAGCAGGTCTCATCGGCCTTCAATCGACTCAATCAGACCACCTCCGAAGGGGGCGCCCAGGCCAAGGAGTACCTCGCCATCTACGCCGCCGATAGGGTACGGGCCGTTTCAACGGTCTGGATGGGGGCGACTATGGGGTGTGCCCAATGTCACGACCACAAGTTCGATCCCTATACCACAAAAGACTTTTACAGTCTGGCCGCATTCTTTGCAGATGTGAAAGAACCCGGTGTCTATCGCGGCCGCAGCAAGTGGGAACCGGTCGTGATGCTCCCCAGCGAGGAACAACAGGCGAAACTCCAAGAGATCGACGCTCAGCTCGGACGCCTGCAAGGGCGGTACGAATCCCCCAGCCCCGAACTGGAGGCGGATCGAAGGACATGGGAAGGGGAAACGCTGTCCCATTTGGATTCTTCTGCGCCGGCGGATCTCGTTTTGATCGACGACGAAGAAAACCACGGGGGCAAAACCATCGGCGAGTGGCGATTCGTCGGTCAGGCGGACGGACCTGTCTTGAGCGGCAAACACGCGCGCATTCAAAGCACGAAAGAAGCCAAGACGATACAACATGGGTTCGATCGATCGACTCGGAAAACACGCCTAATGGCAGGAGATACCTTCTTTGCGACAGTTTGGATGGATCCCGTGAATCCTCCCCAGACCCTCATGCTGCAATGGAACGATGGTAACTGGGAACATCGAGCTTTTTGGGGCCAGGACAAGGTCAGCTACGGAGGCATTGGTGAGGACACACCCGGGCATAGACCCATGGGTGCCTTGCCCGCTGTCGGTGAATGGAGTCGTCTGGAAGTCAATCCGGGACGGGTCGGATTGAGACCAGGCAGCCTGGTCAAGGGCATGGCATTGACCCAATTCGGCGGTACCGCCTATTGGGATAAGGCCGGCATTGCCACCACCGAACAATCAAATGCCCGACGTGCCAATCCAAAAGAAGTGCTGGAAGCGCTGCAGGTCGCAGAGAGCGTCCGAACGAAAGACCAGCATCAACGCATCGACGCACATTTTCGGGCAATGACGCCCAAGCTGGCCTCGATTCGCCGGGAAAGAGATCAGTGGCAGGCGAAGAGAGCAGCGGCGACAGAAGAGATCCCCTACTGCCTGACCACCGTGTCCACACAGCCTAGACCGATGCGCGTGCTCCCCAGAGGCAATTGGATGGACGATTCGGGCGATCCCGTTCAAGCCAACACGCCCGATTTTCTGCCGCCCCTGAAGAATGTCACCCTTCGTCGCGCCACCCGCCTGGATCTGGCCCATTGGCTGATGTCGGAGGAAAACCCCATGACCGCCAGGGCCTTCGTCAACCGCCTATGGGCCATGTTCTTCGGAACGGGCATCTCAAAGAGGCTCGATGATTTGGGATCTCGGGGCGAGTGGCCCACGCATCTCGAACTCCTCGATTGGCTGGCGGTGGAGTTCATGGAGAGCGATTGGAATGTCAAGCATCTCGTCAAGCTGATCGTGACCTCCGGCACCTACCGCCAATCCTCGCAACCCACCAAGGATCTGCTTGAGAAAGATCCCTACAACCGCTTGCTCGCACGCCAGTCGCGTCGTCGGCTCGACGCCGAGATGGTTCGGGATAATGTGCTCTTCGTCAGCAGACTTCTGGTGGACCGAATCGGTGGCAAGAGCGTGAAACCCTATCAACCGACAGGATACTACGCCAATTTGAATTTCCCCAAACGGACCTATCAGCACGACTCCGGCGAGAACCAATACCGCCGGGGCCTTTACACCCACTGGCAACGGACCTTCTTGCATCCCAGCCTGATGGCCTTCGATGCGCCCAGCCGCCAAGAGTGCACCGCACAACGATCGAACTCCAACACGCCGATGCAGGCACTCACCCTCCTAAACGATCCAAGCTACGTCGAGGCGGCGAAGGTCTTTGCCGTACGGGTGATAAGGGAGGGCGGCCCCTCCCCAGTCGATCGAATCGAATGGGCCTATCGACAGACCCTATGCCGACCGCCCAAAACCGACGAACTCAGTATTGTCCAAGCCCTTTTTCAAAAGCATCTCCGTGAATACGGATCCGACCCAGAGGCCGCCAAAGCGCTAGCGGCCGTCGGACAATGGTCCGCGCCCCAAGCAATCAATCCGGGCGAATTGGCGGCATGGACCTCGGTAGCACGGGTTCTGTTGAATCTGCACGAGGGTATTACGCGATATTAAACGTAGCGAGTCATCGAACGAGAACCAACATGAAACACCAAGACAGCATGAACGAATCACTGACCCGACGCACCTTCCTGGGGAAGACGACGCAGGGACTGGGGGCATTCGCGCTCGCCTCGATGCTCGATGACTCCCTCCTGCCGGGCGCGACAGACAGCAGGGCACGCGAAGTCGAGAAATGGCCCGGCATCCTGACAACTCTCCATATGCCCGCCAGGGCTAAGCGGGTGATCCATCTCTGTATGGCCGGCGGGCCGTCCCATCTGGAGACCCTTGACTACAAGCCGAAACTCGCCGCGTTGGACGGTCAGCCCATGCCGGAGTCGTTCACCGAAGGTCAGCCGATCGCCCAGCTTCAGGGCAAACAGCTCAAGTGTCTGGCGCCGCAGTATACGTTTAGC
>JADFHU010000316.1 GCA_022567055.1 Planctomycetota bacterium | reverse complement strand
AGTAACTGCCATCCCTACCAAAATAATAAGGAGCCAGTACCGCGAAAACAGACCGTAGCGACGGAAGGGGGGGGTGGGGGGAAAAGAGTGGGGGAGAGAGTCAGAGGGCCACGGAGGTTCTGGGACGTCGTTTCAGGAGCGTTCGCACGCTCTTTTTGAGTGCTTGACTGACCGACTTGATGTCCGTGTCTGACAAGTTGTTGTGGAAAGGCAGGGCGATGGTCCTCTCACTGACGCCCTCGGTGATGGGGAAGTCACCCGGCCGATAATTGAATTGTTGGGCCATGAAGGGCTGTAGGTGCACAGGCGGAAAGTAGTTGCTCACCTGTATCCCTTGAGAGAAGAGATCGTCTAGGAGCGCATCCCTGTCCCCTCGTTCGAACTCGCCGGTCAGTCGCACCACATAGACGAACCAGCTCATCCGACAGGTGGCGGGGGGGGCGGGCAGGATGAGATGCTCCTGGTCGCTCAAGTGACGCTCGTATTCTCGAACCACTCGAGCCCGCTTTTGGACGAATTCCTCTATCCGTGACAGTTGCACAATACCCAGGGCACAGTTGATATCACTCAATCTAAAGTTGTACCCCAGCCGCTCATGACTGAGCCAACTCTCCCTCGCGCTTCTGCCCTGATTGCGGAGTGATACGCAGTGATCCGCGAGATCGTCCTGGTCGGTGAGGATCATGCCCCCTTCGCCTGTGGTGATCTGCTTGTTGGGGTAAAAAGCGAATACACTCAACTCCCCAAAGGTTCCCGCCATCTTCCCGTTCAGGCGAGTGCCCAACGCCTCACAACTATCCTCAACAACAGGAAGACCATGACCCTGAGCCATTTGGCAGACCTCATCGATGCCTGCCGGATTCCCGAAGACCTCCACGGAGACAACCGCCTTGGTGCGGGGCGTGATGTGAGATTCAAATTGGTGCGGATCGAGGTTGAGATTCTCGGGGGAAATGTCAGCAAAGACCGGTTTGGCCCCCGTCATCATGATGGTTGTTGCCGAGGCGATGAAGGTAAAGGGCGTGGTAATCACCTCGTCTCCCGGACCGATCCCCAGGCTGGTCAGGCTCAGAAAGAGACCGCTGGTCCCACTGTTTACCGCCACGGCCCGCCGGGTACCGACATACTCCGCGAAGGCACGTTCGAATTCGGGCAGTTTGGGTCCGAAAGAGAGATGGCCCGAACGAAGCACATCAGAAACGGCCTCAATTTCTTGCTCGCCTATGTCTGGTCTCGAAAGGTGAATGCGCATCGACTTGACGCCTCCTCTTGTTGGCCCGCCCGGGGTGGCGGACGGTGCCTGCTTGTGGGCCTCTTCGTCCAGATGAGGGGCAGTCGACAGTTAAATGTTGTGCAGTGTGTGAAATCGCCCCGGCGGCGTGGGTTCTGGTGTCCCCCGGGGCATGTCGGCCAGTCGTGATACTGGGGGGAGTCGCCTTATCGGGCGTCCGTTCCGGATTTGGTTGGGGACGAGCCTGTATGCCCTCCTTCGCGACGAGAGACCCGTGGACACGGCAGTCGCATATAATTCTAGGCAGATGTCAATGCCCCTTTTTTCTAGCCCCTCACTGGGATCTCACAGGGGTAGTAATCAGTAATCAGTGACAAAGTAATCAGTTTCTGGCCCGTACCGATCACTGATTACTGTTTACTGATTACGTGAACGGTAGGAATCCTGCCCAATTGGAATTTCTGCCGCACTTCGTACGGATTGGAATCCACATGCGATCGCCCTTGGCCCCCATCGATCTACACGACACACCTACCCTCAGGCGCCGAGAATTACTTGGTAATCTCCTTAACAAGGGCAGTTTGGGAGCCGAAGTAAAGACAGGATGCTGGTGATCTTACAAGGGGAACGACTACTATGACAAAAGGCAAGAATGTCCTGACGACCGGTGATGTTGCTAAAATCTGTAACGTTGCCCCGCGTACGGTTTCAAAATGGTTCGACAGTGGCCAGCTCAAGGGGTATCGCATCCCTGGGAGCAAAGACCGCCGAATTCCCGTCGAGGAACTCACTCGCTTCATGCGGCTCCACAACATGCCCACGACGGGTCTGTCTACCGGAAAGATACGTGTGTTGATCGTGGACAGCGATGAATCGGCCGCCTTCCAGCTCGCCGACTCCGTGAAGAGGGTGGGGGAATATGATGTGCGGGCCGTCTACACGACCTTTGAGACGGGTGTGGTGACGCAGAAGTTTTGCCCCCACGTCATGATCGTCAACCTCATGTCGCCCGACATCGATGCCGCCAGCATCTGTCAGGCCGTCCGGTCAGATTCGGAATTACAGACGATGAAAATCATCGCCATGGCGAACGGCCTCAGCGAGCACGAGAGTGTGGCGTTGCTGCAGAAAGGGTTCGACGATTACTTAGTTGATGCTTCGAATGAGTCAGAGCTTGCCCGGAAGATTGAACAGGCAATGGCCCTCATCTACTGACCTTTGGTGTGAAGGATCATGAGTCTCAGGTCAAATGTGATCCTGCTTTAATGTCTCCGACCTACTCTCGTCTTCTCAAAAATCCTATCTATCCCCGTCTCACCTCATTGCCATTCATAAAAGCCTCTATTATCTGCGGGTGGTCACAAAAAAAGCCAGACCCTTTAAAAGAATCTGGCTTCGGAGGAGGGTGATGAAAAGCAATAATAACTAGAACAAATCTCTAAACGTTAGCAATGATTCACCACACTATACATCATCGAAAAAGCAGCTTCAATTTCTTTACAAAAAAATATCTTTTATGTCAGAAAAGTTCACTTTTAGTTATAAGGTGACGTCGTTTTCTATTTGGTTATCCGGTGTCAATGCGGCGAATGGAACGGATTCTTCGCCTGGTGTGGTGGATGTGTGGCGTTGTGCTTCGTTTAGAGGATTGTGTGGCATGTTGTAACGCCGCTGCTGTTACTTTGTGACAAGACCGGACCCGATCTCTGTTTCCGGGCAGGATAGAGCCGGATGCGTTCTATTTGCTCTGGGGTTCTCCGATCTGTTCGATCATGTCCAGGTCAATCTCTACGCTGGCCGCTTGCCCGAGCATGTCAATCTGGAGAATCAGCCTTGTTACGCTCTTTACGTGCAGCACGATGCCTTCGAGGCCCATGAGGGGGCCGGCAATGACTCGGCACCATTGACCCTTCTTAATGAAGTTGTGCGGCGTCAGTGGGATGCCTGTGCGCAAGGCCTGATCTATTTGCGCGAGTTCGGAGACCAACGTCTCTTGATCCGTGACATCAATGATGCCGGCCACCCGGTTGGTCTTGAGCACCTCCAGACGGCAATCCTCTTCGCCGCAGAAAAAGACATATCCGGCAAACAGAGGAAGGAGTGACTTGAAGGTTCGACGTGATCGTTTCGTGATGCTCCAGGTCATGGGGAGGAAATACTGGACTTCACGGATAACCAGGTCGTTGGCGAGTGCCTTTTCGTTTCTGCTCTTGGTGTGTGCAACCCACCATTGACCGGGAAACTCGGTGATGGGTCTTTCCATGGGGAAAACGAGGGGCGGATTTTCATTCTCTTTTAGCAATCTTCAAATCCTTCTGATAAGGTGTCTTAACCGGTTGAGAACCCAAGGACCTCAGTGCTGGTAGAACGCAAGAACTCTCTCAGCCGTCCTCTCGATCTGCTCCTCGGAGAGTTCGGGACAGATCGGCAAGGAGAGAACCTCCTCGCACAGGGTTTCGGTGACGGGAAATGCGCCCGGTCCATAGTTCAAATAAGAAAAGCAGCTCTGAAGGTGCAGGGGTTTTGGGTAAAATATTGCAGTCTCGATCTGATGATCTCTGAGAAATTGTTGCAGGGCATCGCGCCGGGGCGCACGGATCGTGTACTGATGGTAGGCCGATAGGTTATTCTCGGCGATGGTGGGGGTTTTCACGCAGGAGGGCGCGAGTCGTTCGTCGTACAGGCTGGCGTGGCGGCGCCGCGTATCGCTCCAGTTGTCCAGGTAGTCGAGTTTGACCGACAAGACGGCCCCCTGTATCCCATCGAGTCGAAAGTTCCCCCCGACCATCTGGTAGTGGTACTGGGGGTTTTGCCCATGATTTCTCAGTGTCCGCAGCTTTTCCGCCAGCGCGTCGTCGTTGGTCGTGACCAGGCCCCCATCTCCGAATGCCCCCAGGTTCTTGGTGGGGTAGAATGAGAAGCATCCCAGATCACTGCGACTGCCGCACCTGATTCCCTCCTGGAGGGAGCCAATGGCCTGTGCGGCGTCTTCGATGACCCTCAGTCCATGTTTCTGGGCCATGGCATCGATTTCTCCCATCGGTGCCATCTGACCAAACAGGTGTACGGGGACGATCGCTTTGGTCTTGTCGGTGATTCGCTCCTCAATCAGGTTGGGATCGATGTTATAGGACTCGGGGTCCACATCCACAAAGACCGGTCTGCCGCCCAGCCGCGCAATTGCGCCCGCTGTCGCGAAAAAAGTGAAGGGGGTGGTGATCACTTCATCGCCGGGCTGCAGGTCAATGGCCATGAGGGCGACGATCAGGGCGTCTGATCCACTGGAGACGCCCAGGGCATGACGGCATTGGCAGTAGGCCGCAATCTTCGTTTCAAACTGCTGAACCGCCGGACCCAAGCAGACCAATTGGCTCTGGCACACCTCGTCGATGGCGGGCATCACGGCGTCTTTGATTGTGGCAAACTGTGTTTTCAAATCGAGCAGAGGAACCTGCATGCAGGGCCTTTCTCAAATCAATGTCATATGCACCAAAATCGACCATTCTGCCTTGGGCTCTCTCTGAAAACTCGATCTCACATGAATGGAAGCTAAACCACCGTCCGATTCCAGCCGATTTTACAGTGGGTCTAGTGTAGAGAGGAAGATCTGTATTGTCAAAGTATTTGGCAGCCTCGTCAGGCTCAAAGGTTCTTCACAATTCGGAGGTGACCATCTGTGCGGCCCAGGGCAGCAAAACCCGGCAAGAATCGTATCAACGTATTGTTTACCTGTATTGGGCGGCGGGTTTCTCTGTTGGAGAGCTTTCGCAGGGCAGCCAAAGGACTGAGGATCGAAGCCCATTTCTTGGCAACCGACACGAACGATTTCAGTCCCGCATGGCAGTGCTGCGACACATCGCTGCTCGTGAAGCCGACGTCTCACCCACACTACATTCGGGAGCTGTTGTCCATCGTGAGGAAGCATCAGGTGGACATGGTCGTGCCGACGGTAGACCTCGACCTACAGCGGCTGGCCGACAGCCGACGACTGTTCTCTCGCCACCATTGTCACCTGTTGGTCTCTCCCTCCGAGGTGATTAGCGTCTGCCAAGACAAGCGGCAGACCTTCCGCTTCTTGAAGCGGCATGGATTCGACACACCCGCCACGATGAGCGTTCGGTCCGCGTTGTCGCGCTCACGCGCAGGCCAGGCCGGCATGTTTCCCTGCTACTTGAAACCCTGGGATGGCTATGGCAGCCGCTTCAACGTCAGAGTGAATACCCGCCAGGAGTTGCTCTTTTATGCCAAGCGTATTCCCCATGCCATCTGTCAGGAGTTTGTCGCAGGGACGGAGTACACCTGTGACGTCTACGTGGATCGCCGTCTTAGCGTGCGTTGCGTCGTCCCGCGCAGACGCTTGGAAATCCGCGCGGGGGAGGTGAGCAAGGCGCAGGTTGTCAAGGATTCCGCCATCATAGAGGAGAGTGTTCGGCTGGTAGAGGCCCTGGGGGCGGGACCGGGCGTCATTACCGTGCAGTTGATCAAGACAGAGACCGGCCATCATCATTTCATTGAAATCAATCCGCGTTTTGGTGGGGGAGCGCCTCTGTCGATTCGGGCCGGTGCCGACTTTCCCAAATGGGCCTTACAGGAACTGCTGGGAAAGACCCCTAGGATTCGGCTGGACGGCTACAGCGATGGACTGACCATGCTACGCTACGACGCCGAGGTGTGGGTGCCGCAAGGCGCCCCAGCAGGAGGGGCCTGCTATGTTTGAGCGGCTCGTCGGTGATGCGAGGTCCTTGGACTGGGTGTTGCAGTTCTGGCCGGTGCTGTGCACCTCTTTGGTCGGTTCCCTCCTGGGAACGATGGCCTTCAGGCGGTTGGCCCTGCGTTTTCATATCGTCGACAAACCGGATTCCTTCGTGAAGACCCACAGGACGCCGGTGGCCTATCTAGGCGGACTGGGGATGCTGACGGGACTTGTCGCCGGCGTACTCGTCGGTATTCGATGCCTGGATGGGGCACAGGCATCCCTCGATGCTCCCAGGTGGCTCATGGGGATCGCGGCCGGGGCGATCATCGCCGCGCTGGTGGGCTTGATCGATGACCTCAGGGATCTGTCCCCTGCGACCAAGGTCCTGGGGCAGATCGCCGCCGCCGTGACACTCATTGCCGTCGGCATTGGGCCCGACTTCGCCCAAATGCTGGCTCCTCTGGACTGGCCTCTATGGGAGGCCGTGGCCGTCCCGCTGAACTTTCTAGTCGTCGTCATGCTGGTCTTGGGCGCTACCAACTCTCTGAATCTCTTGGACGGCCTGGACGGACTGTGCGCCGGTGTCACGGCCATCATTTCCTTCGGCCTGCTGCTCTTGGCCCTGCACGTCGCCACCTGGGCACGGATGGACACATCCAGCGCCGATACCGGTTCATCGCAAACCAGATATTTGGGGTTCAAGGCCAGGGCGCGGGCGATGCCAATCCGCTGCCGTTGCCCGCCCGAGAACTCA
>JADFHU010000315.1 GCA_022567055.1 Planctomycetota bacterium | reverse complement strand
GTCAGCAGGGAGACTGAATGTCTCCGATCCGCGGGATACGATGACGTTCGAAAGTCTCCCGATAAAGGGAAGAGATTCGTCCTGAGGACCAGCGAAAATGCTCAGCGTGTAGGCTCCCGCTGCGGCGTGCGGAAACAGGATGTTTCCAGCGAAAGTGCCGTTCAGGACATCGGAGCTGAATCGAACCGTGTCTCCACCCGCGTCGAGTGGTTCGAAGCTAAAGAGAATTTCGGTGTTTGCCACATCAGATACGGTTCCGGCGACGCGAACGTTCTCACCTGAAGTGAAATTTCCGATAAGGGGTGCGTCGAATGTGATGCCGGCGAAATCGTCGGGTTTCAAGGCCACACTGTGACGGAAGTCCCTCGGGATAGGGATGAGTATGGCTCGGAACTCGCCGGCCGAATCCGTGTCTATCGTGATTGTGGATGGGCCGGTCCCCATCAGTCGAACGAAGGAGGCAGCGTAGGCCCGCGTGGTCCCGGTCACGGTGACCGCTTCGGGCGATACGGCTGTCTCGTGGAGTGCCGGGATCGAGCGTCCCCCCGTTTCCGGTTCGGTAAAGAAAGGGAATGTGAAATCGAAATGGCTGTTCAGGCCCGATCCGGCCCGCGAGGGCCTCGATACAATCCCATTGATCGGCATTCACCGGCCGTCGGTCGAGCCCCAGCGGCAACTTCATGACATCGTCCAGAGAAGAGAGCAGGATCCGTACAATCGTCTTCTGGCTACGTCGATTCAGATCCGCTCGACTCGTCAGACTCCCCAAATCGGCCCAACTCTCCGACAGGGCTTTGGCATCCTCGAGCAATTGGCCGGCGAAATCGACTGTGTCGGCGAGTTTCAGCATGGCCAGGCCCGCCACGATCCGCCGTTTGGTGTCATAGAGCCGGCCCTCTGCGGCTTCCAGAGCGCCCCACTGATCGGCCAGCCCCAGGCTCCCCGCGGCAAGGCGGGCAAAGAAAAGGGCCTTTACAGCCTCCAGGCCTTGCCGCTGGAGGTGGTCAACCACCCGGGCCTCATCGATGGGGCCAAAGCGAACCACCTGAGCTCGGGATCTGATCGTCGGCAGAAGTTTTTCCAAGCGGGTACACAACAGAATGATACAGCAATAGCCGGGCGGCTCTTCCAGCACCTTGAGCAGGGCGTTCTGCGCGGCGGTATTGAGTTTCTCCGCCTCGTCAACCACGAAGATCTTCCTAGCGGAGAGTGTGGGTCGGCCGGCGACCCGCTCGATGAGGAACTCACGGATCACGTCGATGGGCAGATCCACCGGCGCAGTCTTACCCTTGCCGTCCACGGTGAATTGACGTAACTCCTTGTAGACGTGGTGAAAATCGGGGTGTGACCCGCCCTCCCAGGCACGACAGGACGCACAGCGACCGCAGCTTTCGTATGGACCTTCGCCCGCAGGGGCCTGGGGCTTAGGCTCTGTCTGAAAACTCGATCTGGCTTCGAGCGGCCCTTCTTCCGCCTCGCTGCATCCGGCTGCATCGACGATAGAACCAACATCGTCTGCTTCGCCGTCTTTGCCAGGCGAAAGAATTGCTCGCTCTCGGGCCGACGACGGAGTTTTCAGACCGAGCCTGGGCTCGTGACAGAGCAAGAGCCTGGCCCAATCGCTTGCCGTTGTGAACTTCCCCACACCCTCCATTCCCGAAAAAATGGTGGCGTGTGCCACGCGATCCGCGGCGAAGGCCTGCATTAGGAGGGCAATCGGTTTGTCTTGACAGAAGATCTCACGAAAAGACATAGGACTCATCTAGCAAAGCACGTCGATCTCGCGCACCACGTGCTCATGGACGGCCTCGACACCTGCGCGGGCATCCACCACCACGAAACCCGAATTCGTCTCCGCCAGACGCAGAAACCCTTCCTGCACTTTTTGATGGTAGTCCTCTCCCCGCTGCTCAATGCGATCGAGGTCATCCCCCATCCGCCCCGCCGCGACTTCCACGCCCACATCCAGGATCACGGTCAGGTCGGGCCAGATACGTTCCAGCGCGTTCTCAGCAATGGCAAGCACACGGTCGATACCATAGCCGCCGGCATGGCCCTGGTAGGCACAGGTACTGGAGACCCAGCGGTCCATGACGACCCAGCGTCCGGCCTCCAGGGCCGGCTTGATCCGCTGGGACCAAAGCTGCGCCCGGCAGGCCATATAGAGCAGCAACTCGGTCATGGTGTCCATGTCCCGGGAATTGCGACTGAGCAGAATCTTGCGAATCCGCTCGCCGATCTCCGTGTCGCCCGGATCACGCAGGGCGATGGCATCCGTGCCCTGGTCCAGCAGCCACTGGCACAGCATTCTAACCTGCGTGCTCTTGCCGCAGCCATCCGGACCATCCAAAACGATTAGCTTGCCGCTCATATGGCTCCTATTTGGTGAGTACCACGTTCTCTTGGCCGATCAAGTGCTTCATCTTCTTGCAGAAATCAACACTGGGATTCACACTCAAACGCTTGTCCGCATTGGCATAGACCCTGCCCTTCTTGGTGTGAATCGCCACCACCAGCGGACTCTTGCCTCTATGGGTCTCGCACAGGCTCCGTATCTCGGTGATGCGATCCTCGGTGATGGCGCCGGCCTCCAGTTTAATGGCCACGCGGGCGGCGAGTTTTTCGGTCGCCTCATCCATGCGGATCAGTTCATCGGTGAGAAGGTTGGGACGTTCTCGCGACTGATCCACCTTGGCCCTCACAAAGACGATCTGGTCCGTCTCAATTAGCGCACCATACTTCTGAAGTTCACCTGGGAAAACCACCACATCGACGGACCCCTGCAGGTCCTCCAATGAAAACACGGCCATCTTCTGGCCGGCATTGCGTCCCTTCTTGATCGTGTTGAAGCGAATCTTGGTGATCATGCCGCCGATCACGATCTCTCGGTCCGGTTGGATATCGGCCAATTGGGCCGTGTTGGCATGGGAATAGACATCTATCAATTCGGCGTGATGACTCAAGGGATTGCTGGTGACGTAGAAGCCCAACACGGCCTTCTCATAGGCCAGCAACTGCGCCTCCGGCCAGGGCGGCACATCGGGCAGGCGTACCTCTTCCTCTTCCTGCTCGGCCATCTGACCGAAGAGATTCATTTGACCCCTCTGTCTGTCCGACTGCAGGCTAGCCCCGCAACGGATCGCCGCCTCCAGGCCGGTGATCATCTGGTTCCGATTGCCACCCAGATGATCGAAGGCGCCGGCCTTGATCAGCGCTTCGATCACCTGCTTGTTGGCTGCCCGCGAGTCGACCGTCTCGCAGAAGTGATAGAGGTCTCTAAACCGGCCCACCTCCTCTCGCGCGGCAATGATCCGGTCCACCGCCTTCTCACCCACGCCTTTGACGCCGGCCAGCCCAAAACGGATCACGCCCTCCCGCTCGCCCTGGGCATTCCCTCGGTAGAGTGGGGTAAAGAAGGCTCCACTCTCATTCACGTCGGGCGGCAAGATATCGATCTTGAGGTCCGTCTTGCACTCGGTGATATAGTCCACCACCTTCTCCGTGACATCGCGATCATAGGTCAGCAGCGCCGCCATGAACTCCACCGGGTAATGGGCCTTCAGATAGGCCGTCTGGTAGGCGATAAAGGCATAGCGGGTCGAGTGACTCTTGTTGAAGCCGTAGCCCGCGAAACGCTCGATGATCTCCCAAACCTCCGTGCCCTGCGCTTCGGTCAGGCCCTTACTCATGCAGCCCTTCATGAAGCGTTCCCGTTCCTTCGCGATGAGACTGGTATCCTTCTTGCTGATCGCCTTGATCAGTTTGTAGGCCTCGCGCAGGGGGATGTCGCCCAGACGATTGCAGATCCGCATCACCTGTTCCTGATAGATCATGATCCCATAGGTCTCGCCCAGGACATCGGTCATGATCTCATGGGGCAACTCCCATGTCGCGCCGTGTTTCCGCGCGATATAGTCGGGGATCAAGACCATCGGGCCCGGCCGATAGAGCGCATTGGCCGCAATCAGATCCTCGATACGGTCGGGCCGCATCTTGATCAGCAGGTTCTGCATGCCCCCCGACTCGAACTGAAACACCCCCTTGGTCCGGCCCGCGCTGAAAATCTTGAAGGTCTCCGGATCGTCGTGGTCGATCTTCTCCACATCGATATCCACGCCATGATTCTCACAGATCAACTCCCGTGAACGCCGGATCACGCTCAGGGTCTTGAGCCCCAGAAAGTCCATCTTCAACAGACCGACCTTCTCCACCAGAGGCCCTTCATACTGAGTAATCAGATCGTCCGAACCCGGCGCCTTATAAAGTGGTACATGATCGACGAGCGGACAATCCGCTATCACCACCCCCGCCGCATGAACCGAACTGTGACGGGTCAGGCCTTCCAGTTTGCGCCCCACCTCAATGACGGATTGGATCTGCGGGTCCTGCTCACAGAGTTGCCTCAGTTCCGGCTCGACCTCCAGGGCTCTGTCTAGCGTCATGCCCAGGTCGGCCGGGACCAGCTTGGCCAGCCTATCCGCCTGATCCAGCGGGATGCCCTTGACGCGGCAGACATCCCGAATCACCGCCCGCGCCTTCATGGTCCCAAAGGTGATGATCTGGGCCACGTGGCCATATTTCTGACGCACATAGTCCAGCACGTTTTGACGATTGGACTGGCAGATGTCGATATCGATATCCGGCATCTCGTTGCGTTCGGGATCCATGAAGCGCTCGAAGAGCAGATCGTACTTGATGGGATCGACATCACACATGCCCAGGGCATAGCCGACAATCGTCCCCACGCCGCTACCCCGCGCCCCCACCGGGATGTCACGCTCTCGGGCATAGCGACAGAAATCCCAGACGATCAGGAAATAACTGGAAAAACCCTTCCCTTCGATCACGTTGAGTTCATGTTTGATCCGCTCCTCCACCTCCGGTGTCATCTCGCCGTAGAGCCGCTTCGCCCCCTCATAGACCAGCTTGGTCAGATAGTCCTCCGGCGTCATCTCATCGGGTGGCTGATACCGGGGGGCATGCTGGGTAGAGAAATCGATCTCCACATGGCAGCGTTCGGCAATGGCCAGCGTATTGTCCAGCGCGTCCGGATGATCGGCAAAGAGGGCCCGCATCTCCTCCGGCCCCTTCAGGAAGACGGTAGGCGGATACTTCATGCGGCTTTCGTCGGCCACGTTCTTGCCGGTGCTGATACAGGTCAGGCAGTCATGGGCGTGGTAGTCCCCCGCCTCCAGAAAATGCACATCATTGGTCGCCACCAGGCCCAGGCCATATCGCTGCGCCGCATCGATCAACTGCTCGTTCACATCGGGCACGTCGCCCTCGTGCCTCTGAATCTCGATGAAGAAGTGGTCCGCCCCAAAGATCTTCACATAGTGCTCCAGCAATTCATAGGCCTTGTCGTCCTCGCCATGGCGGAAGGCGGCAGGGATCTCTCCGGCAATACAGGCCGAGGTGGCAATGATCCCCTGGCTAAGCTCCGCCAGAATCTCCTTATCGATGCGAGGGCGGTAGTAGAACCCCTCCGTGAAACCGATGCTGATCAGCTTGATCAGGTTGTGATAGCCCTTGATCGTCTCGGCCAGCAGGACCAGGTGGTGGGCCGTCTTCTTGATCCCCGAACTCGACTTTTCAAGACGGCTACGCGGCGCCACGTAGGCCTCACAGCCGATGATGGGCTTGATCCCCGCGGCTTTGGCCCGGCAGTAGAAATCCACCGCCCCGAACATATTGCCATGGTCGGTCACCGCCACCGTATCCATGCCCAACTCCTTGCAGCGGTCGAAGAGTTTCGTCGGCGCAATGGCACCATCGAGCAGGGAGTACATGGTGTGTAAGTGCAGGTGAACAAATCCCTTATCTGGCATGACGGACTAATCCTTTAGCTGTCGTTATGAAAAACCCGAGTACGATTACGAGCACCGCTGCGCTGAGTACGAGTACGACAAAACGCAACAAAAAGCAGCTTCGTGCGTTGTCGTTCTCCTGACCAACACTATACTCGGGCCGGATGGGAGTGGCTATGAAAAATCCGGAATGGGAGAGATGCGGGCATCGCTACCTGCAACATAACCGTTCACCGATCATTTCGAGCAGAGACGAACCGCAGAATATCGAACAGGGAATGTCCAAGGGTGAAGTGAGCGATCCTTCGACATTCCGCTGTTCGATATTCTCCAACTCATGGGCAATCCTCATATTTTTGCTTGCTTATTGGGAGGTAAACTCCAAAAAAGCAAGCATGCTGGCAGGGACCTTCTTCGGCTCTCGCGAGGTTTTTCTACCACAGAGGAAAAAGAGAAGGCACAGAGGAGTTGTCGGGAGAACCTCTCTTCTTTTCTCTGTCCTCTGTGGTGTACTTTATTCGTCAAGGCAAGGCCGCGCGGACCCGCAAGCCATCAACGCTGGCCCTGCAAGACCTGCCAAAGGTGTCTTCGAAAACGGCTTGAATACTCAACCGGCTGCCCTCGGGAAACTGCGACGGATCCAGGAAGAGCCTATAGGGGGGCGACCTGTCTGTGCCCAAGAGCCGGTAGTCGGAATCATCTACACTCGCGTGGAACAGGACCCTGCCAAACAGGGGGCGATCAAGTTCTGCGCGTATCTCTATGCGATCGGGCATAGGGTATCCCGAATCATAGCGTTGGCTGGCAAGGAGTGTTTCACCCGCCGTTGGGGCGGCAATTACCAGCTTGGGTAACTCGTCGGGCGGCTTCAATGCATCCACTGCCCGG
>JADFHU010000005.1 GCA_022567055.1 Planctomycetota bacterium | reverse complement strand
GCCGTTCGTCAAAGGGATCAACAATCCCCGGTACCAGCCGCAAGCCATCGCAGCGACGCGCAAGTCGATCGACGCCGCTGCCGATTTCGGCTGCCCCAGCGTCATCTCCTTTACCGGGTACAAATTCCGCGACGCTCTCGACCCCAAAAGCGAACTCATCTCGCCGGAAGAGGTCAACGATTACGATCCAAAAGATGTTCTCGTGGAGCCCCAAGACCGAGATGGGAATCTCGGGAGTTTCGCGTGGTTGGGAGGCGATGTCAGGGTGGGAGCGACCTATGGGCAGCACCTTGTACTCACCTCGGCAGGAGAGATCTACAAAATCGACCCGCAGACTGCCCAATTGGAAACCGCGATAGACCGCTTGCCCAAGCTCGGATCTGGTGACACCATAAATGAATTGCTGGCCTACACGGTTTTGCCCGTATCGATCGATCATGACTTTGCCGGGATTGTAGTGGCTGCGGCATCTAGGGACACCAAGAGGTTTCACTTGCGCGCCACTGCCCAGGGCAAAGAGACAATAGTGGCTACAAATCGCACTTTCCATCCAGAAAATCGCTTGCTCTTGTCACCCTTTCTCATGATGCGGGCCGCGGAGGGCCTGCATCCATTGGGCCTTAGTGTTCTCTCGCGTTGGTTGGCCCCAAGGGTTGAGGCCCTGGCTGGCTACAGAGCCCTCTTCATCGTGCCCAATAGCGGCGCCATACAAGCGTATCTAGACCCCCACAACGATACGCTGGCTAAACAGATAGGGTTCGTCTTGGGAATTGTCCCCCAATTGATTCTGGGCCTGCTGATAGGCATATGGCTACGGAGGGAGACCCGGAATCAAGGCTTGAAACCTTCCATCTGCGCCGGATGGCTTTTAGCCGGGATCATCATAGGCGTCCCTGCCTACCTCACCTACGAGTTGACGCGCTCCCGCGTCGCGCTGATCACCTGCCAGAACTGTGGCCAAGCCCGGCGTTCCGATGGGGAGCACTGCCATCACTGCCAGTCACCCTGGGAGAACCCCGCCATCCAAGTGCCGGCATGGCGGGTGCTGGAATCGGTTTAAGCGAACATGCGCTCGAATCGGAGGGAGTCGCTGAGGTTTTCCCCGTGACCACCGTAGCGGCGGAGGCACCAACACGGTAGGATTACGCCTACGAGTCAATGTCTAGACGACCTGGCATGAATCTGTCCGCATGGTGATAGGAGCGGTAAACAGGATGAAGTACTCAACCCTCTCTGTTCTTCTGCTCGTGGTGGGTGCGAGTGCAAACGTACAAGCCCAAGCAGAGACACAGATCAATGATGTGACCCTTGACGCCAGCGGCCGGATTCAGCTTAAGGTCGGGTCGAGTTCTGAGCACTACTATGTGCTCTACCGTCGTTTCTCTGCGGATGATGATGCAGAACAGGCTGTGTCGCTGACGCTGGGTGAGGAGGGCAGCACAACGTTGACCGAACCCTTGGGAGCCCACGGCCCTGATGAACTCTACCGCGTGGTGCACAGTACCGACAAGACGATCCCGCGGATACCGATGGAGACGGCATCGACGATATGACGGAGATGCGGGAGCCTGTCCGGCTCAGTCCCTTGAATCCTGCCCCAGCGGTCGCATTTATAGACGGAGCGGTGTCCGTCCCGGACAGGGAGACCTTCCGGGACCTCTCCTACCAGGGACTGGATGTCCGCGCCGATGTCCACCTGCAAGACCTGGAGTTCGTGAAGTTCTACATCGTCGAAGCGGACACCGACCGACCCCAAGTCTACTTCATGAACACCAACACGCACCGAACACATGGCAGCTTCAGGAATGCCGTGAACCTCCGCGGCGGACGCGGCGCCCCGGCTGACGGAAATGCAGGAGGGGACGCAGGTGGAGGAGGTCGCGTCAGGGGCGCTAACGAAGCAGGCAATGTCCCCGGGGAAATGCGGGGCGAGATCATCTATCACCCCTACGTCAACGCGCCCAACGGTGACACGGGCCTCTATCGGTTTGAATTCGAACCCCGTGATGCCTATCCCTTCGCCGCGGTGCAGATGGCATACGAACTGCTTGCCGCCAACATGCCGGTCTTGCGCAACAACTTCGCCTACTACCCCATGCCTGAGGCGGCACTACCGCGCTATTGGCAAGAAAAAAATCTCTACGATGCCTCTCGGGTGATGATCCTCCTGGAAGAGGACATCTACGCCAACGTGCGCAATACCCAAATCGGCGAAGACCTGGTCACCAATCCCGAAGCCCTCTCCATTCCCGAAGAGATCCTCTTGCCCGCACGCGGCCGCGGCTACACCCTCGTACGTCCCTCCAACCTCGTCCCCGCCGGCGAGCTGATTCTGTCACAGACGCACCTCAGCGAGCTGCGCAGCTATCTCGGCACCATCCACCGCGCATTCCACGGACTCTACAACATTCGGCGCGGCAGTGACTTCGCCATGGAGATTGAATACAAGATTACCCGCGAAGACACACTCGCCATCAAACAGGCCCGGCCGTGGGTCGATTAATGAATCAGGGATTCAGGCGTCGGTCAGCTTAGTCGTCGTGCTCATACTCGGTGCGACGGTCATTTTGTTAGGGGCTCTAAGAAGAGAGTTTGGCCTTCGCTCGCGAATAGTAAAGAAACGCGTTGATCAATCCGAGCACCACGCCAATCGCGAGAATGACCCAGCCGACGGTAGCAATTGATTCCTTTGCGACTAAGTCGCGCCCAAACTGCCAAAATGCGGGCCACAACACGAACGTGACACCGAGAACTACGAAAACGAAGGATAATCCGACGTTCATTGAAGTCGACAGCGGTAAAGCGGCGGGCTTGGAAGTACGCGATCTGTCCCCGTCTTTAGCGTACGATTTATTGGCCATAGTGATGTCTCCTATGCTGGGATTTGCTGTGTGTGAACTCTAGCAACCTGACAGGTTATTCTACGACTACTTCACAACCACCAAAAGAGATGGTCATAAACCCAGAGACTGATGGCTTACAACTGCTATTCCTTGTCCTTGCTATTTTTGGCAACAATAACGACACCTCCAAGTGCAAGACCGAGAGCGGCACCAATAGCAATCCACATCCCCATGTTTCCGCTGGCTGCGCATAAACTCTACCAGTCAAGCCCGAACTCGGAGAGTTCCGCGTTTAGCTTTGTCAGGTCGAGCATGCGGATCCCAACTCCCATCTCGGCGGCCATTACCAGTTTGCGGCTGTCGGCGGTAAACGCCAGTTCGCGGGTAGAGATGACGCCTTCGGGTGCGCCTTCCCATGCCTGCCATTCCAGGATCCGTTCTTTTGCCTCGATGTCCCACAGCACAAGCTTGCCGTTCCGCTGCGCAATCGCGATATAACGACCGTCCGGGCTGAAGACCATTGACTCCGTCTTGACATCGCCCTTGATTTGGCAATGCTGCTCCCCGGTTTCGAGGTTCCACAATATCGCTTTCCACGACTCATCTGTGCTGCCGGAGACATTGATGCGGGGGGATTGATTCAGTGGATTGCCGCCCGTCGTCAAGTTTTCAGCGAGTTCGATTTCGATCAGCCAGCGCTTGTCGGGGCTGATGTCCACACTGGTCTGGAAAGTGAACTCTTTTCGAGTCGAGGGGATGCGATGCACAACGTCACCGCCCGGCAAACGGCACACTTCGATCATCCGAGAGCCCTCGCCGACTGTCTCTTCGGTGTAAAAAGCAACAAGCGACCCGTCCCGGCTGATGCGGGGCAGCGCGCGGCGGCGCTGATCTTCATGTCTCCAGACCTGTTCGCCCGACAATGCCTCCTTCACGGCAGGACGGTCCTCGTCGGATCCGGCCAGCAGCAAGGTACCGTCATCACGAAACCCCAGAGACGTCACCCTACTGCCTTCGAAGATTTCCTTCGGATCGACGGAGCGTGGCAGACCGTCGCCCCGGGCATCCCAGATGCGAATCCCGTCAGATCCGACGCGTACGATGCTTTTCCCGTCGGGACTGAAGAGCAGCCGTGATCCCGGCATCCCGGCCCGCCGGCCGGTTTCGAATTGCTTGGTCCGCTCCCCGGTCTGTAGATTGAACAGTTCGACCGCGGCTGCTCGACCATTTTCGATGGCGATGCTCCTGCCGTCGGGGCTGAGAGCGAATCGTGGAATCGGCCGGCCGCGCTTCTCGGTGTTCAACACGTGTGTGGTGAGAGGGGTCTCGCCGGACAGTTCCCACACCTTGGATACGCCAATCCCGGTCGAAATGAGGTGTTTTCCGTCAGACGTCCAGTTGAGCGTCATGGGCATCGCTCCGTGGTCGAGGACAATCGGGGCTCCGCCTGCCAAATCTATGACGAACAGTTCGCCGTTTACCTGACCCACGGCGACTCGCTCGCCATCGGGCGCGACACTGATCGCCGTCGCAATGAACGTCGGGCTCGTCTTGAGATCGCGGACAACTCGGTTCTTGGCAATGTCCCACACCAGCATACGACCGGGAGGCCTCGGGCCCTTCTCTTTCGGGTCATCGCGCTGCCGCCCGTGCGCGACGAGACTCGAGCCATCGGGCGTGAACGCGAGCAGTCCAACGTGGTGAAGAGGCAGTTCGAGTTGAGCTTCCTGCTCATGCCTGTCCAGGTTCCATAGTGTGACGGTACCCTCTCCCTCGGGCCATGCCAGCAGCCGGCTGTCCGGGCTGAAGGCGGGCCTAAGATGAGGAAGCTTGTCGATCGTCGCGATCACACGGCCCCTGGTGGGGGCAGCCTCGCGCAGGTCCCAGAGCAACACCTCGCTCCGCGTGCCACCGGCCGAACGGATGCCATACAGCCATTGGCCGTCGGGGCTATAAGACAGACTGCCAGACAAGGGGTTAAGACCACGGCCGGCAGTCCGCCGCCGGCGCCGCGGGGGCCTTTCGTTTGCTGTCTTCGGGAGAGCGCCCGTCTGCTCGCCCTCCACGTCTCCGGCCGAAGGGGCGGGAAATGTCAGCGTTCGCGTGTCCGCCTTCCCGAAGAGATCCTGGATCTTCAGGGTGCCCGGACTCTTAATCGAGAGCAACGCAAGTTGCCTTCCGCGCGGTGACAGTGCCATCACCACGGGAAAGTCCTTGCCGAGGTTCTCTTGACCCGGCCTCCAGACCTCTTCGCCGGTCTCGACCTCGATGACACGAAGGGAGCTCTGGCGTTTCTCAACATTGACCGATGCTGTGGCCAGGAATCGACCGTCGCCACTGACCGCGTTCACCTGACCATCCCACTGTAGAGTCTGGGGCGGGCCCCCAGGGTCGACCGTCCCCCCCTCCCGCGCCGCGGCCCGTCCCCCCGGCTGCAGCAGCGCGCTTACGGCCTCGGTCCGGAGCTGCGCCGTCGTCGGTTTTGCGCCCGTCATGCCTTCTGCTTTGGCCAGTAAAGCCTCGGTGTCCACGGCCTCCAGCATTCCTCTCAGATGCTCGTCCCCTGTACTAGGCTCAGCAAGGTCCTCTTTGGTAAGGCTCAGCAGGCCCTTTGCCGTTCTGATGGCATCGAGTGCCGCCCATCTTCGCCCCGGTTGATCCGACGCGAGAAGCGCGCGAGCGCTGTAAAACGCGGATTGACCCAGTGTATGCAGTGCATCTACCGTCACCTCCTCGGCTCGTACGCGTTGCTCATTTGCTGACTGTTCTGCCGCCAGGGCGCGGTTGCGTTCGTGGGTGGCCTGCTCCAGCAACTGGGTCCTTTCGCGGTCCATCGCCAGGAGGTCTCTCTGGGCCACGGTCGCCCGATATGCCTGCCAGAGGCTGATCCCCGTAGTCGTCACCAGGATCAAGACCAGCGCCGCGGCTGTGGAGAGCGCGGCACGATGCTTATGGGCAAACTTGCGCAGACGATAACGGGCCGACGGCGGACAGGCCTCGACCGGTTCGTCATCGAGATGTCGCTGAACGTCACGCGCGAAGTCGCTGGCCGTTTCGTAGCGCCGGATGCGATCCTTCTCGAGGGCCTTCATGACGATCCAGTCCAGATCGCCGCGAAACAGGGCGCCCAGCTTCGCCGGTTCCATCCGCCGCTGTGCGGAAATCGTCGGCAGCGCATCATGCGAATGACTCACCCGCGTACTCGGCTTTTCCGGTTCCGATTCGCGGATCAATCGCAGCATTTCCGTGAATCCCCCTTCGCGCAGCTCCTCTCGGGTAATTGGGGTAGTGCCGGTCAGCAGTTCGTAGAGCAGTACGCCCAGCGAATAGATGTCGCTACGGGTGTCGATGTCGAGTTGGCTCATCTCCGCCTGCTCCGGGCTCATGTATTCGAGCGTTCCGACGATTTGCCCGTGATGCGTGAACATGGTCTTTTCCGTGAGCCGCTGCTCGGTCGCCTTGGCCACACCGAAGTCAATCACCTTGGGTACGGGCAGCCCATCATACAAACAGATCAGCACATTCGACGGTTTGATGTCGCGGTGAATGATCCCCTTTTGATGTGCGTGCTGGATCGCCAGGCAGACCGGCTTGAACAGTTCCAGCCGTTCCCGTGGTGTGAGCTTGTTGTTGTCGCAGTACTCCGTAATGGGAATACCCTTAACCAATTCCATGACGAAATAGGGCCGTCCCGTTTTGGTGGTTCCCGCGTCGAGCACGCGGGCGATGTTCTGATGCTCCATGAGTGCCAGGGCCTGGCGCTCCGCCTCGAATCGAGCGATGACTTGCTTGCTGTCCATGCCGAGCTTGATGATCTTGAGCGCGACCTTGCGGCGAATGGGCTTTTCTTGCTCCGCCATGTAGACCGACCCCATACCCCCTTCGCCGATCTGTTGCAGCAGCTTATATCGACCGATCAACTGTCCCGGTGCTTCTGCCATCGTCGGCATGTCGACAGTCGGCCCGAAGGCCTTCGCATCTGCCTCGACCGCCGGTTTCTTCAGAAAGCTCCCCGCTTGCTCGAAGGCTGCCAGCAGATCCGCGACCTCGGCCCGCAACTCGGCGTTCCCCCCACAGGCATCATCGAGGTAGGACTCTCTGGCTTCCGGCTCCTCAATTTCCAGGGCTTTGGCGAAAATCGGTTTGGCCTTAGGTTTTTCATGACTCATATCAGGTCTCCTGAGTATGTCTCTACCCTACCAGGCGCCCTCTATAGCAGTCCACTGCCAAGTTTTCTGAGATTTATTTGATCACGAAGCGATTGATCTGCTTGACAGTAGGGTTAGCAGGCATCGTCGTCGTTCAAGAAGCGATAGAGCCAAGCTCGTGCGTAAGACCAGTTGCGGTAGGCACTTCGGACAGGCATATCCAGAATTTTTGCCGCTTCCTCGGTCGTGAAGCCGGTAAAGTAACGCAGCTTCACCAGCTCCGCGGCCTGAGGATCAACCTCAGCCAACGCTGCGATCGCTTCATCCACGGCGAGCAACTCGTCCGGGTCCGCCGAGAGGACAATTTGCCGGTCATCCAGAGTCACACGGCGCAATTCTCCGCCACGCTTTAAACGCTTTTTCCGACGGGCATTCTCGATAAGAATACGTCGCATGGCCTCGGCCGCAGCAGCGAAGAAATGTCGTTGTCCGTCCCACTTGCGGTCGCTCTCCGAACCGACCAAGCGCAAGTAGGCTTCATGGACCAAACCGGTGCCATCCAGTGTCTGCCCCGGTTTTTCATTGGCCATCTTGTAAGTAGCAAGCCGACGCAACTCCTCATAGACCAAAGGCAAGAGATCCTCCGCCGCCCGCAGTTCACCCTGCTCTATCGCATTCAGAATTCGCGTGACTTCACTCATCAGGGACGCGCTGTCCAGATGGTAGACTGCCATAGACCCAAGTCTGTTGGGTAGCGGCGTCTTTTCTGTCTTTTCCTAACATGATACTTCAACCAGCTATGGAGGGCTGCCAGGGGCCATAGGTCTTTTTCACAAACTCAAACCACCAGAGAACACCAGCGTCGGAATGAACGGCATCGATGTTCCTGTTCCAGGCAGACTGCTCCTCAGTGCTGGAGCCGAAATCCGATCGTCCGCCCAATGCGGTGAAAGGACCCTCGACTCCTTGCGCCGGCCCACATTGCAGCCAGGTACTGGCCAACACATAGCCACTGTACTGCTCCAAGTGCTGACGCATGGTCCTCAGTTGGTCCGCTTTCATCTCGGCCGTGTAACGTCCTATGCGCGAGTAGTTATAGTAGGTGTTGTCCTGCTGATACGTCTGCTTGCTGAAGCGGGACCAGTATCCCCCCGGGGTCTTGCCCGGGGTGGCCTCACTATCCAGCCAAGGCTTGGTGGCCTCCTTGGGGCCAAAGTGAATGTTCAGGTCGGAATTGAGCGCCTTTTGGCGGGTGTTGTTGGCGACCAAGATCGATCGATCCACTGCATGGGCAGCCGCGATTAACGCTTCGACGTTCCATCCCCTGTCTCGACCCGCCATCCCCTCATTATCTGGGTCAACGAGGACATTGCGATACTTATTCGCAACCAGCCATTTGACGGCATTGGCAACCGCTCGATTCGCTTCAACCTGTGTCCAGTGGCTGAGATTCTCTTTGGCCTTGGACAGACTCCAATACAGGCATCCGACGATAACCACCATGCCCTTTTCGTCAGCGGCCTCAATGACGCGTGCCATGCGGTTCATGTACACTGGATCAAGGGACGCGTCAGGGCGATAGCCCTTCACATCGCCAAAACGAGATCCCATAAAGAAGACGCTGACGGTATTGACGCCATAGGACTTATAAAGGTCCAGGCTGTCAATGAGCTGCTCAGTGGTCCTGTCGGAGATGAGAGCATTGGAGCATCGTACACCAATGATCTTGAAGGCCTGCTCATTCAAAAACAGCTTGGTCCCTTTGATCCCGAAAACATGCTGGCCTGCTAAACAGGCTGCACAAACACATAAACAAATCAATGCTGTGAAAATTGCTTTCATCAGTTCCCTAGTCCTTCCTATGGTCTCTCGTCTGGCAGTGCCAGCACCGAGTCTAACACAAGTGGAGGCTGCTTTCGATCAATGTCTTCGAGCTTGAAGTGGACTGGCGCGACAGTGGGTCCTCTTGGGCGCGGTCAGTCTCCAAAGAAATCCGGATTGAGTTCGGGCATCTTGGCTCCAATGGCCTCTCGCCAGCGATGCAGCATGTCGAGAAGTTCCGGTGCCTTTTCCGGGATACCCTGGCAGCCGAGATCCATCCATCCCAAGTCGGCGACGAGGGTGAAAACGACATTGGGCTTCTTGCTCGGGCTTTCGGATAAGAGAGCGATGGGGAGATAGTGGCAAAAACCGCAAGCCAGTAGAACCTTAGAGGCGGTGACCATCGCTAGTGGGGCCAGGCGACACCGAAGCTGTAATCTCGAAGCACCGGCGCAATATGACCGTCGGCAAAGACAACGTTGCCCTTCCCCCCCGTGACGTCACGCGATGGGGCATGGTGGAAGCCGGCGATGATGTCGGTGAATTGGCCGAATCCATCGGGTCCTGGCTTAACATTGTACTTGCTGCCAAACTGCCGTACGGCATTTTCGGCGTTACCCTGATTGATGATGACCCAGAGGTCCGTATCATTGAGCCCCACGCTGTTGATGCCGGGCACGGCATAGGGACCTTCATCGGCAAAGACGAAGACATCGGCCGGTCGCTTGAGTTGAGTGAGTTTGCCCACACGTGCGTTGGCGTGCTTGGGACCCAAGTAGGAATTCATGGTGTAGTTGTGCCATGGCTCATAGAAACGGTCGTCCTGCTGGCTAGACCACTGCACATCGTTGGAAACGGTGGCTCCCTTCATTTTGGCGAGTGACTTGAAGGTGGGGCAGATCAGGGCTTTCGCCTCCGCCAGGTATCTGAAGAATTCGCTGCCAAATTCGGGGTGATCCTTTAGATTGACCTGACTGTTGTACCAACGTTGGTGCCGGTAAGAGAAGGTGCCTTGAGCCGTTTCACCTGGCAGTTGCTGATCGGTATAAAAGTAGAGCTTGCGGGAATTGGGAAATCTCTCCTCATGCTCCTGGGCGTACATCACCAAGCCGAGGGCGAAACCCTTGAGGTTTCCCTGACAGACCACGGTCTGGGCCTGTTCCTTGACCTTGGTCAGGGCCGGCATCAGAATCCCCATTAGCACGGCAATGATGGCGATGACCACCAGCAATTCGATCAACGTAAAACCCTGTTTGACAGATCTCATGTTAGCACTCCTCTATGTCGTTAATCGGCGCTACGATCCACTTCAGGCAAGCAGAAAGTGTCTGTCCCTTACTAAGCTTCTGAATTTGCTAAGTCCTGTCTGCCCTATTTGAGCCTTGGCACGGGTACTCATTTGTAACTGCCCCCTCCCCTATCCAAAGTGTCGAGTTCTCGTACACAAAAGTCCAGGATGTCCTGACCAATACCTCGAATCATAATTGCACGCCACGACCATCTAGCTATGGTTCGCGGTCATGTCTCTCACTAGACGCCGTAATTGCAGAAACTGTGGTATTGTCCTGCAAAGCCTGCTATTGAGGCCAGGCCACAGAAAAGGCATCGTCACGCAAGACCGGGGCGACATGGCCATCGACAAACGCACAATTGCCTTTCCCTCCGGTGACGCTGCTGGAGGGGGCATTATGGAATCCCGCAATAATATCGACAAATGTACCGTAGGCTCCCGGACCAGGTTTTACATTATCTTTATGGCCAAATTGACGGATAGCGTTTCTGGGCAAGTCATAGTTTGCCACACCAATTACCCACAATACCGTGTCATTGAGCCCAGATGTGTTATATCCCTGTTCGCGATAAGGTCCCTCATCCGCATAGACAAACACCGTGCTGGGATTTTTAACCTGTGAAACTTTGGCGACGAGCGCTTGCGCCGCCTCGGGCCCTAAATACGCATTCTGGGTATAGTTATGCCATGGCTCATAAAACTGGTCATCTTGAACGCCTTCCCAGGACACGGTATCTGAAATTGTGGCCCCTTTGCTTTTGGCTAGCCGTTTAAAGCTCGGGCAGATTAATGCCTTGGCATCGGCCAGCAGCTTAAAGAACTCACTGCCATATTCAGGGTGTTTGAGTAGATTAACTTGACTGTTATACCAGCGTTGGTGACGTATACTGTAACTGCCCTGGGCCGTTTCTCCAGGATAGGGCTGCATTTGGGAAAAATAAGAAAAACGCGCATCCACAAATTTGCCATCCGAATCCTGGTTGTACATGGCTGTAGCCAAGGCGTACCCCTTGAGGTTTCCCTGACAGGCAATGGCCATGGCCTGTTCCTTGACCTTGGTCAAGGCCGGCATCAGGATCCCCATGAGTACGGCAATAATGGCGATAACGACCAGTAATTCGATTAGCGTGAAACCCTTCTTCGCAGCACTCATGATGACGCTCCTCAATAACTTTCGTTGACAGCATAAAAGTTGCGCACGTAAAAAGCTGACGCCGCCTTCAAAACAATAGACCAGAACGCATAGCAATTCCCAACAGTTTAGCGAATAGAAGCGGTTCAGTAAAGAAGTTAGTGCGTCAACTCCCGACCTTTGGACCGCCTCGACACCCGTTTAAGCACCCGTTTTAGCCATTAGATGCGCCTGATCACCCAACTGTTCCCTGCTATAGCACATTATACTGACGCCCTCCCAGACCTCTTTAAGACATAATCTCCTTGCCTAGGCCATGAGAATACCCATAATCTCGCCGGGCCGGACACCTAAGGGAATCACTGTGGAACACCCATTTCGCCAGCCGGACGACTAGGATGGATGCATATGCCGGAACGTATGCTTGAACTCAGAGGCATTTCCAAACGCTTTCCGGGCGTTATGGCCCTCGATGGCGTCAGTCTCGAGGTTGCCGCCGGCACGGTGCACGCCATCGTGGGTGAAAATGGCGCCGGAAAATCCACTTTGATGAAGATCCTCATGGGGCTGTATCCCCAATACGAAGGAGAAATACGCCTACAGGGTCGTAAGATAGATCATCAGAGTGTCAAGCAGGCGCTGGATGTGGGCATATCCATGATTCACCAGGAACTGACCTACGTGCCTGAGATGACCGTTGCGGAGAACATCTTCCTCGGCAAGGAGCCCACTCATAGACCCTTCAAGTGGATCAAGAGGGCTGAGTTACTGCAGGAGACAGAGACACTGCTGCGCAGGACCGGTATCGGCCTAGATCCCACCCGCCGGATGAGGGATCTCAGTGTCGCGGAGCGGCAAATGGTGGAGATTGCCAAGGCGATTTCCTACGATGCCAAGGTCATTATCATGGATGAACCCACCTCCGCGCTCTCCGATCGAGAAGTGCAAAGGCTATTTTCCCTCGTGACCGACATCAAGGCCAGTGGATCGACGGTACTCTATATCACGCACAAGCTCGACGAGGTCTTCCAATTGGCAGACGAAGTGACTGTACTCCGCGATGGTCACCTCATCGATACCTGCAGGATCGAGGAGACCGACGCCGATCGGCTGGTCGCCATGATGGTCGGACGCCAGTTGAAGGACATATTTCCCAAGCGAACGCAATACCCTGGACCCGAGATCTTGGCGGTCAAACACCTAAGTCGCAGAGGCGTGTTTCAAGATGTGTCGTTTACGTTGCGGCGTGGTGAGGTACTCGGGATCGCCGGATTGATGGCGGCCGGACGTACCGAAGTCGTACGCTGTCTCTTCGGCCTTGATCCCTACGATCAGGGCCGGATCTATATCAAGGACCAAGAGGTGACCATCAAGAGCCCGGCCGACGCGATCAGGCTGGGCATGGGATTTGTGAGTGAAGACAGGGCGATCACAGGACTCATACCCTGTCTGTCTATTCGCAAGAATATTACGCTGTCGAACCTGAACCGATGTACGTTCGGCCCCGTGATTGTCAAGAATAGAGAGAGACAACTCGCCGACCGAGCGATCGCAGACCTGTCGATCAAGACCATCAACGCAGAACAGAGAGTGAGTACCCTAAGCGGGGGCAATCAACAGAAGGTCGTGCTGGGCAAGGCCCTGCTAAGCCAACCCGACATACTCATTCTCGACGAGCCTACCCGTGGTATTGACATCGGTGCAAAATCAGAGGTTTACAAATTGATCCGCGCGCTGGCCGACGAGGGAAAAGCCATCATCATGGTCTCTTCCGAGTTGGAGGAAATCCTGGGCATGAGTGATCGCATCATCGTGTTACACCAGGGCAAAATCACCGGCCGGCTGCGGCAAGAAGAGGCCAGCCAGGAAAAGATCATGAAATATGCGCTTGGGAGCACAAGACAATAAGTTAACATTTTATCCGCTCAGATTCAGGCTGGATTTGGTTGCAAAAGAAGTAGATCTAAAATTGAGAATTGAGAACTGCAAATTGAGAATTGGCGATGTCCCAACAATTGTAAGTTTTCAATTCTCAATTCTCAATTTGCATTTCCACTTCGCACACAGATCCTGGGAGTCAGAACCATGACCCAAGGGAATGACCATAGTTTCGCAGATCTATTACAGAAGTATGGCTTGAGCGTGGCGTTCTTTATCATCTGCGCGGTGATTTCGCTGCTCTCGCCTGCCTTTTTGACCGTTCCGAACATTGTCAACGTCCTCCGTCAGATATCGATCAACGCCATCCTGGCCATCGGGGTCACCTACGTCATACTCACCGGGGGCATCGACCTGTCACTGGGCTCCATCGTGGCGATCACGGGTGTGCTGGCTGCTACCTTCGCCCATCCCGATACCCATCCGCTGATCGTGCCCCTCCTCATCGGCGTATCAGGTGGCATTCTCATCGGTGTCTTCAATGGCTTGGTGATTACGCGCTTCAAGGTAGCGCCCTTCATCGCCACACTGGGCATGATGACGATTGCCAGAGGCGGGGCATTGATCATTAGCGGCGGCAGGCCCGTCTCGAATCTAACCGATTCATTCAACTTTATCGGCGGTGGTGATCTCTTTGGCTGTCCCCTGCCGATTCTGATTCTGGCAGGGGTCTTCTTGTTCTCCTACTTTATTCTGAAGAATACGACACTGGGCAGATATATCTATGCGGTCGGCGGCAACGAAGAGGCAGCCCGGGCTTCGGGCATCAACGTTACTAAGACAAGGATTACGGCTTATGCCATTTGCTCCGGCTTGGCCGGTCTGGCAGGCATCATTCAGGCCTCGCGCATTACCACGGGACAGCCTAATGCCGGGATTTCCTACGAGTTGGACGCGATTGCCGCCGTCGTCATCGGTGGCACGAGCCTTGCCGGAGGCATCGGCAGTGTCGCAGGGACGGTCTTGGGCGCCTTGATCATCGGCGTGATCAATAATGGTTTGGATTTATTGAACGTTCCATCCTATTATCAACAGGTCGTGAAGGGGCTTATCATTATTGGAGCCGTCATTCTTGATAGGGAACAGGGCTCGAAATGAGGGGTTCTCGATGAAACGCGTTGAATTAAGGAGTTGTGCAAAAATAAATCATTGGTTTTACGCTCAGATTTGCGTCAGATTCGTCCGTGATCGATTGAGCGAAACCGGAAGCGTAGCTGTTCTACGTTGAGGATTCGCGATTGAGGAACGGACGAAGATGGCGTGAAGATGAGATGGAAAACCGGTGAGTTATTTTTGCACGACGACTAAGCGGAGGCACCTGCCATGCGTAAAGCTCTTCCTTTTGTTCTTCTGATATCCGCCGTGTTGCTCGTCTTCGTAGTACAGAAACGCAGATCGAGCGAACGGGGTGGCGTCGTCATCGGCGTCAGTTTGCTTAATGTCTCCTACGAGTTTATCGTCAACATTAAAGAGGCCATGGAAATCAGGGCCCAGGAACTCGGTGTCAAACTCATCATCAACGATGCGGAGAGAAGCGCGGAAAAACAGATTCAACAGATAGAGAGCTTCATCGCTCAACGCGTCGATGCGATTATCCTGAACCCCTGCGAGGTCGAGGCCAGTTCGCCGGCGGTCGACAAGGCGATTCAAGCCAAAATCCCCATTGTCAACGTCAACTCCGAGACGCGCTCGGTACCGACGGCCTTTGTCGGCTCCAGGGATGAACAGTCGGCGGAAATTGCCATCAACTTTCTGGCCGAACGACTCGAGGGTAAGGGAAGAATCGTGATGCTTTCGGGCTATCCCGGGCAGGCCGCCGAGATCAAGAGGTCCCAAGGCGCAAAATCTACTCTGAAGAAACACGCGGACCTACAGTTGATTGCCGAGCAGACGGCCAATTGGAGCCGGGAGGAGGGAATGGCCCTGATGGAGAATTGGCTGCAGGCTTACAGAGACGAAATAGACGGGGTTTTTGCCCAGAATGATGAGATGGGGATGGGAGCACTGCAGGCCCTGGAATCAGCAGGCGTTAAAGACCGGATCGTGCTGGTCGGCGTTGACGCCATCGCAGATGCCCTCAAGGCGGTGAAGGATGGACGCTTGGATGCCACGGTCTTCCAGAACGCCAAGGGCCAGGGCAGCAGGGCCGTTGAAACAGCCCTGCAGATCATCAGGGGGGAGCCCTACCTGGAGGAGGTGTTCATTCCCTTCGAACTGGTCACAGCGGAGAATGTGGACGAGTATCTAGGGACCGGCGAGAAATGACTTGGACCCCCAATTGGCCAACTTTTTTGTTGCCGACCCCCTACGTGGAGGATGAGGGCTCACTCAAGGTCGTCTTCTAATGGAATCACGCCGAAGCTTCGCTGCCGCCTGTCTTGCGCTACTCCGGCGATTCTGCGTTCGCGGACATGGCCACCCGAATGCCGATGATGTCGAGTTCCGGCAGCCACCATTTGCTCTTGGGGAGCTGGGGATCGCCGAAACGCCAAAAATCCTCTTCGAACCCTCGGGCGGCACAACGCAGATTTCTGGCCGGAGACGCGAAGTCTCCCCCTCGCGCGACGTGTATCCGGCCGGTCTTGGGTCCCTGGGGATCGACGACGGGGCTGGGGGGAGTCCTCTGGCCGTAGGTCTTGGCACTGTAGAAGTCTAGCACCCACTCAGACACGTTGCCTCCCATGTCGTAGAGGCCCCAGGCGTTGGGTTTTTTCTGTGCGACCGGATTCGTCCCATCGGCGTTGTCCGCAAACCAGGCATGGTCCGGCAGCGCCTCTGTGTCACTGACGCTGCCATAGGCTTCCTGGCTGCCGGCACGGCAGGCATACTCCCACTCGGCCTCGGTGGGCAATCGATAGGGCTTGCCGGTCTTTTGGGCGAGCCATCGGCAAAAGGTCATGGCGTTGTGCCAGGTCATGCCAATCGCCGGGTGCTGGTGGTCATATCCCATGGTCATGTCCCCGAAGACGGGTGTAGGACCTGTGATAGCATCCACCTCGCCACCGGCGGCGCTGGACTTCTTTTGAGCCGCCTGAGCCCTTTCGTAGGCTTTCTTGGACGTGTGCGTTTCCTCATAGTAGGCCAGAAAGAGTTCAATGGTGATTTCGGTGGTGCAAAGGTAAAAGGGACTCACACGCACCTGGTGCTGGGGACTCTCGTGTTTCTCGCGACCGGCTTCATCGGACGGACTGCCCATGGAGAAAGTTCCCCCCGGTACCTGGACCATCTCTATGGCGAGAGACTTGCCACCTTGCACGGGGATGGCCTCGGTATATGTCTGGAGAGGCGCCGCCGATGCCGCGTAGGCGGACACTGCCCAAAGCAGGCCACAGTGGGCCGTCCAAGTTTGCAGTGCTTTCATGAATCGATCCCCAAGGTCCCGTGGATTGAATTTGCTGTCAGCGAAGATTCGGGACATTCCATAAATCCAGTTTATCCCAAGTGGATCAAATCTGCGAGCAAAAAGCGGGTTTGAGGGAGCAACTGCCCGGGCACAGTTAATCATGGCTCCCCACACGTCGATATGGTATAATGGATCTAAGCGCACCTACGCAAAATGAGTCTGCATTCGAGCGGCTTATTTTCCCTATGGACGGCGTCAGGCTCCATCGACCATCCTCGGATGGCCTGCTTCGCCTGTCCTTGCCAGAGGCACGAAACGCTCGCTCTCGGTGTGACGATCATTTTGCGTAGGGGCTCTAAAGCGTTTGGAGACTGGCGCAACGCATAGGTCAGGAGACCGGATCATGCATACTTACCGAAGGTTGATTGCTTTAGCATTCTCGCAAAGGGGTCTGCTCTTGGCATTGATATCACTGTTCTTGACATCGGTCTGTGTAGGACAGGACACTCGTTCGCGGAGGCAGCGACGAGCGCGACGGAATGCCAACATTGTGAAGGTGATCCTTCCCGCGCCTCGCACCAGCAGTTCGCTAAGCCTTGAAGAGCTGCTGGCGAGCCAGGGGCCTCTGCAGATGCCTGCGTCCACACCTTTGGACGTGGGGGAGATCGGTCAGTTGGCCTGGGCGGCTCAAGGTGTGCATGTTGAACAGCGGCGGGTCAATGGCGGCAATGATCCGAGTGCGGGGATGCAGTTGCTCTTCGTGACGGCCGAGGGGATCTTTCGCTATGCGCCTCGAGACCACTCTCTTGAACAGCTCACGCCTGTGGATTTCCGCGCTCCACTCGTTCTCGCCTCACAGGGCCGGCCGGGCCAGTCCGTGGGCTGCGGCGTCCTGATTACCAGATCGACGGCGCTTCGAGGCGCTCGGCAGAACAACCGGGCCAAACGTCTGCTCAACATGAGGGTCGGACAACTGGGCCAGGTCATTAAGCTTCAGGCGGCCGCTCTCGGTCTTGTCACCTTGGACGCTGCCGACTTCGACTCGCACGGATTCCGGCTGAAGGCGAGACTTCCCAAAGAGATGGAGCCTCTCCATGTGTTGCTGGTGGGGTATCGGTCCGATCAGGCAGCCGGCGAGCGTGTTCCCTCGTCCGAAATCATTCTCACAGGCGCGGACGAGACTGTAACCATAACCACGCGTGGCAAAGCGGTCCTGCTGATCGCCTCCAGTGGGTTCCGTGATGAAGAACTCTTCGACACGGGGCGTGTACTGAACGCGGCAGGCATAGACACCGTGGTTGCCGCGGCCCGTGTGGGGGTGGCGCGGGGGATGTTGGGAGGTGTGGTTCAGGCGACCGTGGCCTTTAGTAAGCTCGATGTGGAGGCCTATGACGCGATCGTCTTGATCGGAGGCAGCGGGGCGGGCGAACTGGCCAGAAATGACCGTGTTGCCTCGATCGTCAAAGATGCCCTGAGCAAGGAAAAGATCGTAGCGGCGATCGACGTGGCGACGGGAATTCTCGCGCGGGTCGATGCGGTCAAGGGGATACGGGTGACCGGCTACCCTAGCGAACAGAAGCGGCTGACGGAGGCCGGAGCGATTTACACGGGCCTTAGCGTCGAAAGTGATGGCGCGATCGTCACCGCCAGTGGACCCGCCGCCTCCTTGCGATTCGGCCAGGCCATTGCGGATGCGGTTCTCTCACGTTAGGCTCTGTCTGAAGGCTCCCCTCATACATCACAACCCCGGTCACCCTCAGCATTGTCCGGATTCCCCAAACGCGACGATCTCCTCCAAATTCTTGACTCCTGGCCGATTTGAGGTTAGTCTGCCGGGTTTGGATGGCCCCCGTTTGGTCATCTCTTTACGGCCTCTAGTGAGCCGGCCCGGATGGCCGCAACGGCAGCAGCAGGAGGCGGCCTTAGACGAGACTCAAGCATGGTAGAAGAGAATGACAGTGTAGAACCCGTCCAGGAGGAATTCGAGGAACTGCAGCTCCTCGATGAGCTGAAGAACTCCTACCTCAACTACGCCATGAGCGTGATTGTGTCCCGGGCACTGCCCGACGTCCGAGATGGTCTAAAGCCCTCGCAGCGACGCATTCTCGTGGCGATGAATGACCTGAACCTGGGGCCGCGGAGTAAGCATCGCAAATGTGCCAAGATCGTCGGTGATACCGGCGGCAACTATCACCCGCACGGCGATCAGGCCACCTACGGGACGCTCGTCCGTCTCGGCCAGGACTGGAACATGCGCTATACGCTGATCGATCCGCAGGGCAACTTCGGCAGCATTGACTCAGATCCTCCGGCGGCCATGCGCTATACCGAGGCGCGGATGGCCTCGCCGGCGGTGGACCTGCTTGAAGACCTCAATCATGACACCGTGGACTACGTCCCCAACTACGATGAAACCCGCCACGAGCCCGTCGTCCTGCCGGCCAAGTTTCCCAATCTGCTCGTCAATGGCTGTACCGGCATTGCCGTGGGCATGGCGACCAACATGGCGCCGCATAATGTCGGCGAGGTCTGCGCGGCGCTGCTGCTGCTCCTGGAGAAGCCCGATTGCGATATCAGAGAGCTTATGACCGTGATACCCGGTCCCGATTTCCCCACTGGCGGTGTGATCTGCGGACGCAAGGGCATCTACGACGCGTACCTGACGGGGCGGGGACATCTGACCCTGCGCGGCAAGCTGGAGATTGAAGAAACGTCGCGGGGACGGATCCAGATCATCGTGACGGAGATCCCCTACATGGTCGTGAAGACCAACATCGTCTCGAAGATCGCCGAATGCGTCCGGGGCGGGCAGATGTCGGAGGTGTCGGACGTGCGGGATGAATCAGACCGCCATGGCCTCCGTATCGCCGTTGATGTGAAAAAGGATTGCGACCCAGACGTTGTGGTGAACAAGCTCTACCGGTTTACCCAGCTGCAGAACACCTTCGCCATCGCCAACATTGCCCTGGTCAACGGCCGGCCGGAGACTCTCACTCTGAAGGACCTCTTGGCGTCCTATCTCGATCACCGCAAGGTCGTGATTCGCCGCCGCACGCAACACCTGCTCAAACGCGCCCGAAATCGCGGCCACATTCTGGAAGGCCTGATCATGGCGGTCAGTGACATCGATGAGATCATTCAGCTCATCAAGAAGTCGCCCGACGCCCCGACCGCCAAGCTCAACCTGATAAAGAAGCCCTTGACGCTGCTGGAGAGTGCCACGCTTAGCGGGCTGCTACCGGAGCCGTTCCTCAAGGAAAAAACCCAGAGCGTACACTATCTCACCGGTCCCCAAGCGGATGCCATTTTGACGATGCAGTTACAGCGCTTGACCGGTCTTGAAATTGAGAAGCTTGCCAAAGAGTTTACGGAGGTGATGGAGAAGATCGCGGGCTACGAATTGATTCTCCGTGACGCCAATGTCCTGTTGGACATCATCCGTGCAGACATTCATGAGATCAAAGACAAATACAGTGACGATCGTCGTTGTCGGATCATAGAGTCGGCTAACATTATGGAGGAGGAGGACCTCATCGCCGAGGAAGAGGTCATCGTGACCGTCAGCCATAGCGGCTACATCAAACGGATGCCGCTGGACACCTACCGGCAGCAGGGCCGCGGGGGGCGTGGGATCATCGGCTCCGACACCAAGGAGGGTGACTTC
This sequence comes from Planctomycetota bacterium, assembly GCA_022567055.1. Classification (GTDB taxonomy): domain Bacteria; phylum Planctomycetota; class Phycisphaerae; order Sedimentisphaerales; family Anaerobacaceae; genus JAIPFM01. The sequence goes on along the minus strand of JADFHU010000005.1, from coordinate 3,178 downwards.
ATTGAACACCTCTTTGTCGCATCCACCCATGACTACCTGCTCGTCTTTACCAGTCGCGGCAAGTGCTATTGGCTCAAAGTCTATGGCATTCCCAGTCTCACGCGACAGAGCAAGGGGCGCAATATCGCCAATCTGCTCGCACTCGGAGATCAGAAGATCACCTCGATCATCAATGTCAGCAGCTTTGACGATCCGCAAGAGGGAGGTGAACGCCAATTGGTGCTGGCCACCCGACAAGGCGTGATCAAGAAGAGCAGTCTCTCCGCCTACAGTCGGCCCAGAGTCAACGGCGTGATCGCCATCAATCTCGACGAAGACGATGATCTCATTGGTGTGGCGGAGACCAGCGGTAAGCACCACATCATTCTGGGGACCCGCGCAGGCATGACGATCCGCTTCCCCGAGGAGCAGGCGCGTTCCATGGGCCGGACGTCGCGCGGCGTGCGCGGTATTAAACTGCGGGGTGATGATGGTGTCGTGGGCATGGTTGTGGCCTTGGAAGGAGAGGCGCAGGTTGATTTGTGCACGGTCTGTGAGAAGGGCTACGGCAAGCGCACCAATCTGTCCGAATACCGCACCCAAACGCGCGGCGGTCTGGGGGTCATCGACATCAAGACGACCGATCGAAATGGGAAGGTGGTTGCCCTATTACCGGTACGGCCGGGCGATGACCTCATGATGATCACGGCTCAGGGGATGATTGTTCGTACCAACCTGGATGACATTCGAGCGATCGGCCGGAACACGCAGGGCGTCCGCTTCATCAACCTCAAGGCCAGTGATAAGCTCGTCGCCGCAGAAGTGATTCCCCCGGACGAGAACAACGGGTCCGGTGAGAACGAAACGGAAAACGCCGGTGCAGACGCCTAGGGATCATGGGTCTCAGGAGAGTGAGGGGATCGAACCGAGGCAGGTTTTATGGCCAAACCGGGACCTACTATCCATCCTATCTACGTGATTTCCGGCAAAGAGCAGTCACTGGTCAAGAAGCGCTATCACGAACTCCTCGACCGCCTCATGGCCCCCGAGCAGCGTCCTATGGGATTGCTGACTTGCGACAGCAAGATGCCTCTCCATGCCGTCTTGGATGAACTCCGCACGGCACCCTTTCTGACAGACCGGCGAATCGTCGCCATCCATGAGGCGGACGAGTTCGTCACCAGCCACCGGCCGCGCTTGGAGGCCTACTTTGACGATCCCTGTCCCTCAGGCGTGCTCATCTTGACCGTCAAGAGTTTCCCGGCCTCGACGAAACTCGCCAAGAAGCTAAAGACAGTCGGGGAACTCGTCTCGGTGGTCCCACCCAAGCCTTGGCAACTGCCTGCGCACATGGCACAGTACGTGAAAGAGGTGTATGACAAGCGCTTGGATCGAGGCGCTGCCCAACTGATGGTTGACCTGACGGGCAACGACATCGCACGGCTCTACAGCGAAGTGGAGAAACTCATCATCTTTGTCGACGACAAGCAGCAGATTACGGTGGCGGACGTGGAGGCTCTGGTGGGACACAACCGGGTATTCGGTGTGTTCGAAGTGATTGACTCGATGGTGACGGGGAATACCGGATTGGCGCTGGAACGGCTTCGCAACATGTTCGCGGAAGACAAAAACGCGCAGTACACGGTGGTCGGTGCTTTTGCCTTCCACTTCCGCAAGATGTTCAACGCCAAGGCCCTACTGAGCAAAGGCATGGGCATGCCTCAGGTCACCAAGGAACTCGCCATCTGGGGAAAAAAAGATCAGTTCTTCAACCAGGTTCAGAGGCTGAGCCTGGAACAGATCGGTCGCCAGCTCCAGCGACTCACCGAGATCGACTACGCGATCAAGATAGGGCAGACTCGAGCACCGGTGGCCATTGAGCAGTTGGTGTTGGGTATGGGGTAGCGAAGAGATAGCGTCCTTCTTCGAGGCTGGACCGGTAAGAAGGATATGGATCACTTAATGATGCGAGATCCCTAAGTTGCTTTTTGGGATTTGGGCTTGCGTAAGTCCGTATTCATAGGCGCCCAGGTCGGGGGCTGAACCACTATAGGCTAAACTGACGCCCTGTCCCGCACTCCAGGAAAGGGAGCTGTCTAATTTGAGACTGTTACGGTCATAGTCGATATCAATGATTCTGGCTGTCTGGGCCTGGCCGTTTAGTTGAATCGAATCTCCCATCTCGCCAGCTATACCAAACCCATCGTAGAAATACGTTACATCCTCAACGGGCATCGATGTGCCGCTTCCGGATTCCACGGTACCTGTGAGATAAGCCCCGGCATCAATCATTGGGCTAGTTTCTTGAATGCGAAAATCGTGATTTGCCTCGTCAACAAATAAGGGGTCAAATTGAATGTTGCCCTGAAACAACCGCGGATATTCATCTTGCCACCAGGTTACATTGTGTTGCGGGCGGCTTGAAGATGAAGAGCGCATCCCATATGTAATCAGATACGGCTCTCCAGAGAATCTATTGAACAGGTTGTTGTTCTCAAACACAAAGCCGTCCAATCGCCCGGTCATGAACTGCACAGGTTTGCCAGCCAGTTCATGCGTATACCAGGTCCATCTGGTATCATTAGCCACAAAGAGGGACTTGCTCAATATATTGTTCTTAAAGACATTGTCATGAAAGGTATGGTGAGAGGAGCCAGAAAGGCTGATCCCGGCAAAATCGGTGTTATGAAACACATTATTGTAAACTCTGTTTCCGTAGTTATACCGAGCTTCATCAGAGTATAGGGTCAAATCCAATGCAGGCCCTACAATATCATAAAACTGATTCTTTCTGACAATACATCTTTGCCCAGCGAATTGAATACCGGCAAAAGGAGAGTGGTCACCACTGGAGGCAGTCTTGGCAAATGCGTTGTTCTCTACCATGTTGTGTTTGGCCGCATCATATAAAACCGGAGGGTCCTTTCTGTGTTCATTGTCATAGATTTCCCCAATCTTCTGATCTTCGTTGTGAAAATAGTTGTTTCTAATCACATTAAAGCTGCCTGCTCTGATGGACCAGAGTGAATGGCGGCCTTTCATCATTCTATTTCCCTGCACCAAATTCCTGTTAGAGTGTATCAACAGGAGGTTATCATTTCCGTCGTGGAGGATATTATTAAGGATCCTATTGTAATGGCTATGGACGAGTTTTAGACTGCCTGTTGTCCCGGTCGCTTGGGCAAGTGTGAACTCATTG
>JADFHU010000314.1 GCA_022567055.1 Planctomycetota bacterium | reverse complement strand
TGGTCGAAGGCATACTCGAGGGTGGCCGGGATGCCCGCGCTGAACCACATGTCGGCCGCGTCTACCCCATGAAGATCGTCCACCAAACCAGAGCCGTCGATGGTCTTCTCAGGCCCGGAAACGCCGAACGAGCTGGAGGCCGTGGCCGTGATATTGCTGATGGGAATAGACAGGGGCTCTACCTCGAAGCTAAAGACAACGCCCTTGTAGACCGTGAAATCGGGCGCCCCATTGACTTCATCCACCCTCCAGTAATAGGTTTGACCGAAATCGAGACGACCGGCATCGATGGAAACGTCGGATAAGCCCTGTCCCAGCACGACCCCCTTGGGGTCGGCCACAGTGGCATCGTTGACATCGTCAAACGAGGTCCCCAGGACGACATTGTGCGTCTGGGCAAATTCGCCGGGTGCCCAACTGAGGACAACATCTCGATTCACATCGACCGCCCCATCCTCCGGTGTAGGCGCAACAGCACGTGGGTTCCCAAATATGTTTAAGGGATTAATGAGTTTAGGTTGGTTATAAAGGTCTGAAATCTCGTTTTCACTCAACTCTATGCTGAAAATAGCAATCTCATCCAGGTAGCCATCCCAGTTGCGACCTCCATCCGCACTGCGATGCGTGCCGATGTTGAAGCCTGCCTGACCCAGCACGGGATTGTTGCTAGTGGCAACCTCCACCGTGGTGAGCAACGCGCCGTCGTGATAATACTTGATATGACCCTCTATGGAGTTCCAGACAACCGCTGCATGATGCCAGAGGCCGTCATCCACTGCCGGTCCAAAACCGTTTATCGAGCCCGTTTCAGTATTGAAAAACCACTGAGCGTTTTTTCCCCCGCCTCCATCACGAATAGCAAAAGACAGGGAAAACGTAGGCTGCGTTTCCCAGATGAAATTGCGGACGTCTGAGCCGTCGCCATCGATATCTAGGTATTTGTACCAGCCCACGACGGTACTGACGACTGGGGCTGGTCCGACAAAGTCACCCATGGCGACTACATGACTGGTGGTCGTGGTGTCGTCGGCAATCTTTAAGGCACCCGCACCCACCTTAACGTCTTCTGCGGAAATCTCGGCCGTACCGACGGGTATTCCGTCGAATGCTGCCGTGCCCTCGGCATTGGTGAAATCCTTATCAAACGGCCAATATGCCACTAATCCCTCCGTGGCCGACAGTGTAGACGCCCCCATTGCGATTATGATCCAACCTAAAATAAGCGACTTTTTCATAGCACTCTCCTTTTCTTCTTACAAAACCTGTTTCATATTATCCTTGGCAGAAAACACGACGGCCGAAATTATACACACTTGTTGATTAAAAATCAACTCCTTTCCGGCGTCGTCCCGCAAAATTTACACAGGGGAAGCGCCTATTGAGAAGGTTCTCGCGCTGTTTCCAAGTCGGTTCGGTCGGTCGGAATTGCTCGCGAAGCGGCTTTTAGCACCGTAAACAGGGTTTCCGAGTCCGATTGGCGTGGATTGTTGGACAGGCGATGGGCGTTAACCTGGTTCACAATTTGAAGGATACTGGCGTCGGTTTCGATGCCCAATTCTTGCAGCGAATGGAGACATCCGACCCTTGAGATGAGATTCTCGATCTTGGCACAACCCGCCGCAACGTCTTCGGCCTCGAGTAGATCTAGGATTAACCTAATTCGGTCAAGCACATGTCTGGGACCACGCGGGTCGTTGCAATCGGCAGCGCTTACTTGCGCGTTGTAGGCCAACATCGGACTCAGCGTCAGCGCTACAGCGATTCCATGAGGAACCCCGTAGTTCTCGGTAATCGAATAGGAAAGTGCATGGGAGGATGTCGTTTTGCTGATGTTGATCGCCTTGCCAGCCAGGTGTGCGGCACGGCACATGCTTCGCCGAGCATCGACGGTGGGTTTGTTCACAGCATTCGGTAGCTGTTGAAACGCCAGTCGAAGGGCATCGGTGGCGTAAGCAACGGATTCGTCGGTTGCACCGACCGCCCATATCGACTCAACTGCCTGGCAGAATGCATCGAGACCGGTCGCTGCGGTAATGTCGGCCGGCAGGCTGAGGGTTAACGTCGGATCCACGATCGCGTAGGCTGGGAGCATCGAAGGATGTGCAACCGAGTACTTTTCGCGATCGACGTAAGCCACCGCGAAATGAGTCGCTTCACTCCCAGTCCCTGCGGTCGTGGGGATTGCAACCAGCGGTGGACTGGTTTGCTGAATGCGATCCCGCCCGATGATGATGTCGCGGGCTGAGCCATCCTGAGTGGCCAATGTCCCGACCAATTTGCCCAAGTCGATCGCGGTGCCCCCACCCAGCGCGATGATGACATCGGGGTTTGTTTCCCGCATCAGCTGGACACCGCGTTCAATGTCGTGCAGTTTCGGGTTCAACTCAAAGTTCGAAAACCGCGTTACCGACTGAGAGTGTAAATACGGTTCCAGGCATTTGTTCGCGCCCGAGGCGGTGTACGCAGATTCATCAACCACAAGAAACAACTTACCCGCAGACAGTCGATCGAGAATCTTCGCGACTTGAGTAATCGCGCCATCTCGAAAGCACACGATGGGTTGCTTCATGCACGCCCCAACTGTTCTTCGGTCAGTTTGATATCCCACATCTTACGTCCTTTCATTTGTACCCATTCTGCATGCAGTGTTGCGGGTTTTCGCGTCGAGTCCACCTCAAGCTTCAGCCAAACATGCGGGACCGCTGCACCCTCGATCAGATCCGGATGGGCAATGTTGAGTGAAGGAATGGTACTGTCGTGGATGGGTGAAACGATGAATTGATGAATCGGATATCCCACCTGCAGTTCCGTCTTGTATTTGAGCAAGCGTGAACAGTGGATGTCACCGCCGATCAATACGACCCCTGAAATACCAGCCTCGCCGAGAAAATCAAACAGGGCGTTTCGCTCATGGGTGTAGGTGCCCCAATCGTCCGACTCGCCACTCTTTTTGTCATCCCAAATCATCCCGCAAGCGATGACTTTGAATGGCGCGGTGGATTCACGTAGGGACTCGAGCAGCCATTGCCATTGAATTCGACCGAGTAGCGTTGGTTTGTCGGGGTCGACGGGCGAGGGTTCGGTGCGGGCAAACCACCGCGTATCAAGCATGAAAACCTCGACAGGTCCATACCGAAACTTCGTATAGATGCCTTGATCGCGATGGCCGAATGATTCGTTGGCTCGGTATTCGATGAACGCCCGACGGCTCTGCTCCTTGCCCTCGAGGCTGCCATCCGAGTCGTTTCGTCCGAAATCGTGATCGTCCCACGTTCCCCACACCGGCAGGTGCCGAACGGCGGACGCCAACTCTGGGATCGACAGAAACGCGCGATGCTTCTTTCGCGCAGTGGCCAGGTCGGTAGAGTCGATATAGGGGGTGTCACCCAAAAGTACGAGCCCCTGGGCTTTGCGCTCTTCGATCTGAGTCCATAGAGCAAGTGGCTTGCTGTGGGCACACGAGCCGAAAGCCAGACACACACGCGTTCGGCTTTCATCCTCTGGTGCGGTGACGAAATAGCAATCCTCGCCGTCGACGACCTGTCTTGATTCCGAATGAATACTGTATCGAAACCGTGTTGCGGACTTCAAACCTTTGACTTCCCAGGTTAGACAGCGATCGGTCTCGTCTGAGGAACTGCTAACGACTCGTACTTCTTTCGTCGAGTCTTTGGCATTGACCCGCAAGGTAAACTTCCCGGTCTCCTCCGGCCGGTACCAGACAATCGCCGAACTGGAAGAGACATGCCCCACCATCGGGCCCACCGGATCCTCAGGCATCGAGATTTCGGACGCTAAAGCGGTGGAGCCGACGAGGCCTAAGGCGACTGACGCATTGAAGGTTCGTCGACTGATAGGCTGTGTCGGACAACTCGATCTGGCTTCGAGCGGCCCTTTTTCTTGAATCGTTTTATCTGCTGCTGTCGCAGCAACTGTCGGATCAAGGCAGCCGCTGTTGTCCGCCTGGCTGCATCCGACTCCATCGACGATAAAACCAATACGGCGCGAGCCCTTCATGTTTCTTCAGGCTCTTCATGGTGCACCATAGACCTCGCCCATGCCGCCCTGGCCGAGCTTTGCGGTGAGCTGGTAGTGGGCTATGTTTTCGAAACGGGATGGAGTCATATTGTCACATACTCTAAATCGGCTTGCCCTCAATGACATTGACCTCCGAAGAGGCGGGCGTGATGCCCGTGAGTTCAAAACTCGCCTGTTCAAATAGATCCCGATACTCGGCTTCGCTTCTTTCAATGCCTCCCGGCATGGCCATCATGGTCATGTCCATGGCCATGGCCAAGGAAGGTTGGCCGTCGGCTGAGATGACGCATTCTACGATCAGCAATTCCCCTGCGTGGGAATGACCTTGCGGCAATTCTTGAGAATCTGAATGGATTGCTCGTCCGTCCAGTCATGGATAATGTGTCGAAACAGATAGGCGTCTGCCCCCGCGGGCACCGACTCGAAGAAATTCCCTTCGACAACGGTGCACCGCTCGCTCAAGCCCAGTCCATCTAATGATTCGCTCGCTCTACCGGTCACGTGGCCGAGATCGTACAGAATCCCTTTCATTTGGGGATAACGCTGCAATACGGCGCCAATCAAGGAACCGTTGCCTCCCCCGATATCGGCCAGCACCCCGATCGAGTCGAAGTCATAGGCATCGAGCATCGCCCCTGTCTCGTGACCGTGGAAGGCCGTCATCGCGGCATCAAAAATAGGCGCCAGTTCGGGATTCGCCCCCACGTAATCGAATAGGGGCTGTTGAAATACGCCCTGAAAGCCGGATTCGCCCGTTAAGGCGGCATGGTGGAGTCCCTCCCAGGCTGGGAACATGCGATGCATCATCCTTGCGGCCGGTCGGTATGAAGCCTCGGCATCCGTCCTGAGACAGGCCGATAGCCGTGTGTGGTCGAAGCGGCGATCGTTTTGCTCTGCAAAGAGCCCGTGACTGGCCAGGAAGCGCAGCATACGGTAGAGGGAACGCTCATGGGCGCCGACCTCTTGGGCGAGATGGCCGATGGGCTGGGGTTTACCCTGCTCAATCAGATCGGCGACGCCCAGTTCGGCGACCGTGCAGATGGATCGGCTCAGCGCCGCACCCATGATAAGCTTGGCCAGTTCTTCAGTTTCTGCTTGGGCCATCGTAATCCTTTCTTAAAGAGGCCATTCATGGTTGCTCACCGCCTCCAGTCGGAATCTTAGTTTTGACTTCGTCAAACCAATTGACGATCACCCTGAGGTGGGTCACCGCGGGGGCAAACTCATCCGGTAAGACCTTGATCGCCACCTCACGATCGAGCTTCGTGTCGGTAGCACGGTACACCTCTCCCATGCCACCCTGGCCTAGCTTGCTGGTGATCTTGTAGTGGGCGATGGTTTGATTGATCATGGGCTATGGTTCAATACATTGCTCGTGAGTCTATTAATCGGAAGATTGCCGCAGTCGCTTAGGCTCCTTCGCAATGACCGGCCAGGGTTTCTTTCGTATACTGGCTGCCAGCAGCTGGGGGCTCGCAATGACATCTTTTTTTAGGCTGACGCAATTCTGAACGGCCTGGGCCATCAAATAGTTGTCATCGCGAGGAGGAACGACGCGGCGATCTTCAACATTGTATTTCATAGTAGTTCGCTTCTGGCATTCATCAAAGCGTCTCAATCAGATCTCTCCAAATAGGATTCTGCTGTTCAATCCACTCGATCTTCCATCTTTTTCCTGGTTAAGATTATAGCTGGACATTTATACGGCTGTTGGCTCCTCTATTGTCTTATTCCGGTGGGCACGTGCTCGCGCAGATAGTCGAAGAAGTTCTCGAACAGGACGACGTGGTCAAAGTTCTGCTCGCTTTTGTCGTCGACAAGTTTGCGGACCACGAGTCGTTGTCCGTCCGGATGAAGATCGTAGCTCGGGGTGTCTGGACCCCGAGCGTAGAAAGTTCCGCCTTGCCAGGGGACCGGACGATCCGGGATGAACGACGTCCCATCGACACGGTAGTCCGCAACGAAGATCTGAAGTTCTCTTGAGTCGGACATCACTTGGGTGCTGAAGATCAATTCTAGGCCTGTGCCCGACCAGGCAGGCCAGCCGGAAGCGATTCCTTCGATGGAGATCTGCTGCTTGCCTCCACCGCCGGGAAAGCGCTGGACGAACACCTGGAATTCCCCACCCTCGTTTGAGGCATAGGCCAGCCAACGTCCGTCCGGCGAGAAGCGCCCGGTCGCTTCCAGAAATCTCGTCGCCAGAAAGTCCTTGGTTTCGCCGGCGGTCCAACCCGATCGATCATTCCCCTCCAGGGTCAGGATACTCAGATCCCATCCTCCCTCATGCGTACTGTTAAGGATGGCGAGATGCCGCCCCGCCGGATGCCACGACCAGGGCAGTTGAACGTTCGGCGTGTCAGTCAAGCGCCGGGCTGCGTCACTACCGTCGGCGCGTTTGCAAAAAAGATTCATGACCCCGCCACGGTTGGAAGCAAAGACGATGGTCTCGCCGCTCGGGCTCCAGACCGGCCGATAATCATCGGCCGGGTCGATCGTCAGCCGGGTCCGAACGCCCCGGGCGATGTCATAGATCCAGATATCCGTCTGCGGGCCGTCATCCAGGACGTAAGCCAGTCTCTCGCCCCGGGGAGACAGCGCAAACCCTTCGTAGTTGCCCTTGGGCAAAGGCAGGCTTTGACGGATTCCCTCCCGGTCCACCCATTCAAATTCATAGAGCCGTTC
>JADFHU010000313.1 GCA_022567055.1 Planctomycetota bacterium | reverse complement strand
AAGAAACGCAGTGAGCTTCTTGAAAGACCTTCTTACGCATTCATCCGCTATGAGGTGGCCATCGGACTTGACGGGGACACGAATGAGTTATCCCTCCTTGCGGAAAAGGTCGTTTTGAAGGAGCGGCGCAAAGACTCTAAGACCGGCCAGCGAACGCTGTTCCCGATGGAACCTGATCCGCCCCAAACGCTTATCAGTCCAAAGGGCGGCAGGAAGGTTAAGACTCTCGTCAACAAGGTGGCCGGGGGTAACGACAACTTCTACGACGAGACGGGCAAAGGATGGGATCATGCGTTCAAGCTGGGTCCTAGAAAGTCGGCGCTGGGCAACCTTCCCGAAGACGAGTCGAAGTTTCCGGTGGCCACTTGGCTCAAGAGCATTTTGATGAACGGCATCCAGAAGCTGGTGCTGAACAGCGCGTTGATGCGTAAGCCCAGCCCACCGGGACAACCGAAGCGTTTTCGCGCTGATGGCTCCAACCTGCCGTGGGTTGTGGAGTCGCTCAGGAAGAACCATCCAGAGCGGCACAAGGAGTGGGTGGCACATGTGCAGACCGCCTTGCCCGATGTCGTGGACATAAAAACAATCGAACGCCCGGAGGATAGGCACCGTTATCTGGTTGTGTGCTATCGCGGTGACCTTGATGTGCCCTCGTGGACAGCCTCGGACGGCACCTTGCGCTTACTCGCCCTTACTTTGACGGCATACTTGCCTGAACTGGAGGGGGTTTATCTCATTGAAGAACCGGAAAACGGCATCCATCCGGGAGCCGTGGAGACGGTGTTCCAGTCACTTTCGTCGGTGTACGGCGCACAGATTCTATTGGCTACGCACTCGCCTGTGATTCTAAGCGTGGCCGATGCTTCGCAGGTTTTGTGCTTCTCGAAAGTGGAGAATGGAGCCGTGGATATCGTGCGTGGTACGGAACATCCAGCCCTTCGAGATTGGCAAGGGGAAGAGAACTTGGGCGTCCTCTTCGCCGGGGGTGTGCTGGGATGAATGGGCGGGAATCGGACTTGGTCGTGCTTGTTGCTGATAAGAACATGGAGGCGAGTGTTCGAGGTCTCCTCTCTCGTCGGGAGGCGTTGGGATTGCGGCAAATTCGGTACGAGATTTATGTGCATGTGCGGCGCGATCCGGGGTGCTTCCTTGGCGGCCATGACTTTCTCAGGCCGATGGCCGGAAGGACTGCTCACGCGCTGGTCCTGTTTGACCGTATCGGTAGTGGTCGAGAGAAGAACACAAGGGAGTCCTTGGAAGACCTTGTAACAGGTCGGTTGGCGTCATCGGGCTGGGATGATCGAGCAGCGGCTATTGTCATCGATCCCGAACTCGAAGTCTGGGTGTGGAGTGATTCACCGCATGTTGGTCGTGTGCTTGGGTGGAGAGAGGCCTATCCCGACGTCCAAACCTGGTTGCGAGAAAGAGGGATGTGGGCGGAGGGGGAACGTAAACCCGAAGACCCAAAGGCCGCCGTGGAACGTGTGTTGCGTCATGTGCGTAAGCCTCGTTCGTCGGCAATGTATGGGAAACTTGCAGATTTGGTCAGTTTCCAGCGATGCACCGACCCGTCGTTCTTGCGGTTGCGGCAGATACTGGCTGGTTGGTTCGCGGAGGATACGCGGTTATGAGTAAGTGAAAACTTCAATGGACGCCGTGGCATGAGGTCGTACAAGTACGAGACGATCTCAAGTCGGGTGAGCTTTCGCTCGCCATCTTCGCGGCGGATTTGTACGACGTGGTGATGAACAAGGCGCGGAAGGTCTATCAGGAACCCACCGAGTTCTTCGCCTTGACCTACCCGACCTACAATTTGCGCGAACTGGAGGGGAACCCTGGGGGTCTACCGTTAAGAACTTAAGTTCGTGGTTTCCATAGTCGAGCGCGTGTGACACTGTTCGTGCATAGCCAGTCCTGGAAATAGTACTTAGGGACTGTAAAAAAATAACTTGTACTTTTGGATGCCCGATTGCACCCCATCTTTGACTGCTTCTCAATCGCGAAAACAGCGGCTTCCTTGGAGCAAAGCTGGCTGCGATAGCAGCATAAAAAGCGTCTCAAGCAATCCGCGACGTAGAACAGCTACGCCTGTGGTTTCGCGAAGAACGCTTGGAAGGGACAGTCTTTTAAAAGACTGTCCCCCATCCTTGTTTCTACCAAATATGGGGCACACGTGGACCTCAAATTGCACAACTTATTTCTTGACGATCCCTTACGGATTCTGCCCGATCAGAATGGACCGGAATTCTCTTGATTTTGCGGGGAAGGCGAGATACACGTGATGAGGTTGTGTCTTGCACAAGAGCCGTTTCATGAACGTGGATTAGGAGATCAAGAATGAAACGATTGAACGCTTTCGCAGTCACCTTGATTGTCATTTTTCAAATGCTCTGGCCCTGCCAGGCCGAATCTCAGGAAGAGTGGGTGCAGTTTAAGTACGACAGTCGGCACTCGGGCAATGCGGCTGATCGAAGCGTCACCACTCCCTTGGGTCTCATTGGCGTGGTCCCTCTAACAGATGCTATATTTACGGCACCTGTGGTGGCTCAGGGACGTGTCTATGTGGTGGATGGGTCCGGACAGGCTCTGTGCGCGGATGCCGAGACCTTGCGTGTCCTTTGGACATTTCAGAGCGCCGGCGGAAAGGCGAACTGCAACAATGTCTCTTCACCGGCTGTCATCGGCAACTACCTCCACTTCGGTACCATGGCTGGCAACTACTACGTACTGGATGCCGCCAGCGGGACCGTGGTCAAGAGAATTGCCTGTGGGGACCCCATTCTCAGTTCTCCGGTCGTGGCCAATGGCCGGGTCTATTTTGCGACGCTTGGCTCAAGGGTCTATGCCTTGGCGGGAGATGGGACGATCCATTGGACCTGGGACTTCCTCAGGGAAGGCAAGGACTTTAGCGGGAATCGCTGGAGCGGGCGGGATTGGTTACAGCACCAAGAGAAACGGGTCTCAGCGTCGGAGCAGTTCTGTTGCTCCCGTGACATGGCCGTACACGGCAAGACGATCGTGGTACCCACGGGCGGATCCGTGGTATGGTTACAGGATGAGGGAGACAGTGCCGCACTCAAGACTCACCATGATCCCAGGAACGCCACGCTGGGCTTGAGCATCGGTAAAGATGGCACCGTCTATCGTCAGTGGACACTCCTGGACAATGGCGGCAGCGTGAACACGTTAAAATTGGGTGAAGACGGCAAGGTCATTCAGGGTGTCGTCAAGGGAACCCGGACCAGCACGCGCGGAGGCCTGCTCAGTTTTGCCTCGGTGAGCCTGCGCGGTGAGGATGTGTATCGGTCTCGCCTGGAGGATGGTTTTGGGCTTTGCCGTCACGGACCGCATCGAGAGATACCGGAACGGCTGGCGCCCTATCCGGCTATCGCTGCCCCGATTATCCTGGACACGACGGTCGTGTATGGAGACCTGGAGGGGCGTCTTCATGTTGTGCCGTTATCCGGCAAGGACCGGAGCTGGTCTTTCCAGACCGCCTTTGGCAAGGCCATCTCGGCACCGGCCGCGGTGGCGGAGGGTCGCATCTATCTGAGCTGTGAAGATGGTTACCTGTACGTACTGGGACCGGACGGTACGGCATCTCCACCCACCGAAGATCTGGGTCTTTGGCAGGTTCGCAGTCCTTTGACCGGGCCGCGCACGGATCACCGCTACAGTCGGTTCACCCCTTTTGGTGACTGGACCAACACAAACGCAGACGATCAAGGAATCCGACCGCCCTTCAAAATGAAATGGATCCGTCGTTACGAGGGGACCACCAAGCACTTCTCGACCTTTGGCGGAGGGCGGATGTACACGCACACCGCTGAAGGGCAGATCTTCGCCGTCGAACAGGAGACCGGTCGGCTCCTGTGGCGCCGCTACTTCCCGGGGGCACATATCAGCTATACGGCGCCCCTCTACCATCAGGGGCGTCTCCTCGTTCCGCAGGCAGGCCTGAAGAAATGCCATCTGCGCTGCCTCGAGGCCTCCACGGGAAAGCTCCTCTGGGAAGCTCCTTTTGCCGGTTCCCCGAGCTGGAATCGACAGCTCCCGCCCGTGGTGCATAAAAACCTGGCCATCTATATGTTCGGCACCGGCGACTATTCTGAACAGGCCAAGGACAGGATCGGCTGGCTCTTCGGTCATCAGGACAATCCCCGTTTTCCGAAAAGTCACAAGCCCCTGGTGAGAGCCTACGACTTAGATACCGGAGAGGAAGTGTGGACCCGAGATTTTTCGGAGTTTGGTTCGGGAGGAGACGATGCGGGCGTCTGTCTCATGGATGGGACACTCTACTATTCGTGTTATTTTGGCCATTCGGCTTTGACACGAAGGGGGCTTGCCAGCGCCAAGGGACTCACCGCCGCGCTGGATCCGGAGACGGGGCAGATTGACTGGTTGACCACCCGATACTTCATCCACGGCGGTTGCACCATTAGTGGAGAAGAGGGGCGCCTGTACCTGGGCGGGTACAACAAACTGAGACAGGGCAACAGCCTGGTCTGGTGCGTTGACGCCCGCGACGGTTCGCTGATCTGGGAATCAGAGCCGGTCCGGGAAGCCATACAGGTGGTCACCATCGGTTCACGGTTTCTATTTGTGCACGCCCAATATCAAAATGGCTTCCTGCTTGCCAAAGAGACCGGAAAAATCCTCAAAAGGCTTACCTCCGGCTACAAGTGTACCCGTTTTACCTGGTCGGAACCCTATCTGCTCGGCTCGAACATGGACGTGCTTGATCTCTCCCAGATAGACGACATTCAACTCGTTTGCACCGGTCCGCGTCTCGATCCCAGCGAATGCATCGGCGCGGTCGTCTCAAACGGACGCCTCTTCTACACCTGTCACGGCGGAGGTCTACAGGCCAGTCAGGTGTGTGGGCCAGAGGCTGAACAGATGGAGACCCCTTGGTGAGGGCACACTTGGACCTCAAATTGCACAACTTATTCCTTGACGATCCCTTATTCCTACGTGATTAAGGAAGTCACGGAGTTGCTTGAGACGTTTGCTGACGGCTGAACTATTGCCAATTCGAAGGAGCTTGCCCACTTCACGCTACCTGCAGCCTGAACGCTGATACAAATACTTCGCTGCCATGGACCGGAGTATGTCGAGCGTCTTTCGGCGGAGCCGGCTGGCCTTGGCGGCCACTCCCATCCGCTGGCTGTTGGTTGGCCGGATGCGTTTGTCCTGCCTTTACTTATGCTCCCAAAGGACCCGTATCTGTTCTCGCAAGTAATCTATTGCTCTGTAGAGTTGCGTGTCGAGGCAATCGGCGAGACAAGTGACGAGCGGGAGCCTTAGGAACCGCGCATAATTCACTGATCCATTTCTCATCTCATCTTCACGTCATCTTCAGCCGCTTCTCAATCGCGAGATCCTCCGCAGTAGGCCAACTACAACTCTGGTTTCGCTCAATCGGGCCCGACTGAATCTGACGCAAATCTGAGCGGATAATTCGGTAACTTATTGTCGTGCACGTCCTTAGTCGATGAAACGACAACAGTTTTCCATCCAGAAACTATGCCCTAAGTGACTTTCTTTGTGACCTAATCACTGCCAATTCATACTCTAAAATGTATGTCTTACTAACTTAAAGGGATTCCCGCCAATCGTCTGAAAATGGTGATCGGCAGAATCTGTCGCCACCACATACGGAAGGAGCACTGGCTGTGAACAATCGATACCAAGCCCCCGGCCTCATTATCGCGCTTGTCTTGACGATGGTTGCCGCATCCCGCCCCGCGGCTGCTCAGATCCTGAAAGCGGACATCGCAACCCACATCGAGATCGATCCGATCAAGGTCACATTGGGCAATCAGGGCTCAATCATCACGATGGCGATGAACGCGGATGGAAATCTGCTGCTGGGCGTCTCATGGATAGAGGCGCCAAAACCAGTGCGACGCCCGGCCGGCAGGGACGGAACGATCCCGCCGGGTGCAGGCGGCTACGGACCGGGCTCGGCCACCCTCGCCGATCCAAACGCTGATCGGCATAAGTACGCGGTGAAGGTCGTCTCGCCACAGGGTCAGTTACTGGCCACCTGGCCAATGACCGACGGCCTGGCGCCAAAGATGATTCATGCGATGGACGACGGCACGGTTTATGTCGGTGGCCATGGCGAGCTGGCGATATTTGACGCCGATGGCAAGCGCCAGAAGATACTCCATACCGACCCCATCGTGGGGATGAAGCCGCTGACCAGCGGCATCGCCGTCAGCGACCAGTATGTGTTTGTCGCGTTCGGCATGGGAAACAGCCTTCGCGCCTCACAAGAGATATACCGCTTCGATCGCAACCTCGACAACCCCAAACGCATTGTGGATCGACAATACGGCTGTTGCGGCCACCTCGACCTGGACGTAGGCAACGGCGAACTGCTCGTCGCGGAAAACTCGCGCCACCGCGTCAACCGTTTTGATTTCGACGGCAACCTGCTCGGTCGATGGGGCAAACGCGATCGAACCAACATCACGGGCTTCGCCGCCTGCTGCAATCCCGTCTGCTTCGACTTCGGACCTGGAGAGGTATTGTACACGGCCGAGTCGGGCGTCGGCCGGATTAAGAAGTACTCGCAGACCGGCGAATTCCTGGGGGTGGTGGGCTATGTGGATACGACCGTCTTCGACCGGGGCAGCCGACTCGCCCTCGCCTCCTGCTACATCCCGGTGGAAGTGAGTCGCGACGGCAGCCGCGTCTATATAATGGATGTGCGGACGTA
>JADFHU010000312.1 GCA_022567055.1 Planctomycetota bacterium | reverse complement strand
CTTCGCCAACCGCGGCTCCGACGGTGTGACGCTAGACGAACGGGGAAACCTCTATCTGACCACCAGGGCCGTCTTTATCCATAGCCCCGACGGCAAAGAAGTAGGCAGCATCTCCGTGCCGGAGCGACCCACGAACTGTTGCTTTGGGGGCCCAAACGGCAAGACGCTATTTATCACGGCGCAGACGTCGCTGTACTCAATCGAGATGCAGGTGAAGGGCGCCTATGTCCCGAGTCCTTAGAAGGAAATTCGCCGAGGTGTCCCATTATTGGGGGGCTATCCCTGGGTTGGATACTTGAACACTGAGGATTCTTGGAATGGTAACCGTTCACCGATAATACCGAGCAGAGTGGAAATTTAGGACATCCAGCTGGTATCGATTAAAAGCGAACTGCAGAATGTCGAACAAGGAACCGCAGAAGGACGAAGGAAGGCAAGCCCGAGTTCATGAAATGACTCATTGACCGATCGATTCTTGAGAACATGCTGCAGTTACTTCATCCTTGGACATTCCTTGTTCGATATTCTGCGGTTCATTTCTGCTCGAAATGATCGGTGAAGGGTTACATTTTTTTGGCTGAATCGTTTAAGAATCATTGATATAAGGTTAAATGGAAAAATGGAAAGAGCAGTCATGTTGACCAACATAAAGAAAGTTACTAACGTTATCCGATCGCGCCCCACGCATTGGGTGGGTGACGGCTTTCCTGTCCGGCAGATGATCTCACCGGGGGATGCGCCAGGGGGCACGAGTCCTTTTCTCCTGCTCGACTACGCGGGCCCCCATGACTTTCCGCCGTCGAATACCCGGCGGGGTGTGGGTGAACATCCCCACCGGGGCTTCGAAACCGTCACCCTCGCCTATCAAGGGCAAGTCGACCACCGCGACTCCGCCGGCCATGCGGGTTCTATCAAACCGGGCGATGTCCAGTGGATGACCGCGGCTTCCGGCGTGGTGCACGAAGAGTTTCACGGCCTGGACTATGCCCGCCAGGGCGGAACATTCGAAATGGTCCAGCTCTGGGTCAACCTTCCCGCCGCACACAAGATGGATGAGCCCCGTTATCAGGCGCTGGCCAAGGAGACGATCCCGGTGGTCGAGCTGGGCGCCTCCGCCACGCTGCGCGTCATCGCCGGAGCGGCCTTTGGAAAACAGGGACCTGCCCAGACCTTTACGCCCATCAATCTCTGGGATCTGACATTGGAGGCAGGCGGCGAAGCCAAGCTCACCTTGCCCCAGCAGAGCAACACCCTCTTGCTGGTCCGATCGGGGGTTCTCAGGGTCAACGACACCGACAGCGTCGCGGCCGCCGAATTGGCCCATTTTGAACACAGCGGAACGGAGATCCATCTGGCCTCGGACGAAGGCGCAGAGGCCCTCCTGCTGAACGGCCAACCGATCGATGAGCCCGTCGTCTCCCACGGTCCCTTCGTCATGAACTCGGACGAAGAGATTCGCCAAGCCATACGGGACTACGAAAACGGACAGATGGGACGTCTCGAGCCGGCGTGGCCGGGCTCGCCATAGAAATCGCGTGCTGTTGAAGACGAGATAGAAAGGGGTTTCTCCGGCCTCTGCGGACGCTCCACGGGCAGGATGTGAGGCCGTCTCCTACACCGCTATCGCGCGAGGTCGACGCCTCTCTCTACTTCCCCGTGTCTGCGTAACTCGCGCTTGAGGATCTTGCCCGTGGGGTTTTTCGGCAATTCCGAAAGGGAGATGATTTTGCGGGGAATCTCGTGGCGACCCAAATGCTTCCGGCAGAAGGACGTCACCTCCGCCGTGGTAAGACGACTGTTTTCTTTCAGAGTGACGAACGCGATGGGTATTTCACCGTGCAGAGCATTGAGTTCACCGACGACGGCCGCCTCGCGAATCTGGGAATGTTGGTGCAGGACGTTTTCAATGACCCGCGGATAGACATTCATGCCATTCACGATGATCATGTCCTTTTTTCGGTCAACGATGTAGAAGTAACCATCCGCGTCACGGGATCCCAGGTCTCCTGTCCGGAACCATTTATCAAAGAATGACGCTGCCGTCTCGTCGGCCAACTTCCAGTAGCCCTTCATCACGTTGGGGCCGCGCACGCAGATCTCACCGATCTGGTCAGTCGGTAATTCCTTTCCCGACTCATCCCGGATAGACATCTCAACACCGGGGACGGGCAGTCCCACGGAACCCGGTTTTCGCTTGCCTCCAATGGGGTTCACACAGGTGACCGGTGAACACTCGGTCGGCCCGTCTCCTTCATAGATCAGTTTGCCAAAGCGCTCCTCAAACCGCTCCATGGTTTCCATCGGGAGGGCAGCGCCCCCCGACACCGCGAACCTCAGTGAGGCGAGCTTGGGAGTGAATTCGTCGCGAAGGCGGCACATCACATGGAACATGCTGGGAACCGCCATAAAAATCGTGGCCTTCCATTTTTCAATGACACGGGCCACTGCTTCCGGATCGAATTTTGGCAGCGGCAGGATGGTACACCCGTGAAGAAGAGGAAACAGCATGCCCACAGTCGCCGCAAAGGAGTGAAACATCGGTAGGACCACCAAGAGAACATCCTTCCTCGGTTCCAGATGGAGTGCCGCCTTGATGCTGCACGTATTGGAGATCAGATTTCGGTGGGTCAGCATGGCGCCCTTGGGGACTCCGGTTGTCCCGGACGTATAGAGAATCACGGCGACATCATCAGCCGGATGGATGGAGAGTTCCGGCACTGGCCCTGGCGAGGATGGCAATTGATCCCAGAGCAGATCCGATTCGTGGGATTTGTTTGGTCCAATGCAGATGCACGGGTCGAAGCGAACCATCTCGCCCCGTATCGCAGAGACAGCATCTGCAAATGCCTCATGATAGATCAAGCCCTTTATCCCGGCATCCTTGAGGATATAGGCGACCTCACGTGGATTTAGCAAGAGGTTGATGGGAACGACGGTGGCGCCGGCCTTCAGGATGGCGAAATAGGCGATGGCAAAGCAATCAGAGTTAACACAGTACAATCCTATCCGATCGCCCTGTTGGATGCCTTGCCGGATGAGCCCCTTGGCCACTCGATCGGACTGGTCATCGAAGGCGGCGAAGTCAAGAATATGATCATTGAAGACAATGGCTCGGTGAGAGGCAAATCTTCGGACGCTTTCCTTGAGCATTTCATTGATTGAACAGTTAGGATAGTCGAAGTCAGTCATCATGGCTCCAGTGTTGATAACACATCCTGGGGGTATGATGACACCTTTTCGTGCAAATACCAACGAAAAACAGGCCGCTTGACTGCAGCGGGGCTTCTCTGTTGGGGGGCGAGGAGTGACACTTTCATTCGCTAAGGGATCAGCAAGAAATGACTCGTTACCGCCAAGGCGAATGTCATAGGCGAAAAAGCTTGAGAATCTCGGGGTCATCGTCGTCCCATCGCTTCCATCGACTGCACCGGTTGGTCAGACGCGCGCATTGCGAACGGTTTGATCAAGCGGGGTGCCACAGCGGGATCTTTGGCGCAGCCATTACAAGACATATACGGGCTAAGGACGTGCACGACAATAAGTTACCGAATTGTCCGCTCAGATTTAGGTTGGATTTGGTCGTGATCGATTGAACGAAACCGGACGCGTAGTGGCCCTACGTTGAGGATTTCGCGATTGAGGAACGGCCAAAGACGACCTGAAGATGAGATGGAGAAGCGGTAAGTTATTGTTGTGCGGGTCCTAACCCCTATGCTCTCTGCTTCCAGGTGTTTTCCCCTTGATGCCTTGCTTCAGAGGGGTATGATGAATTTAATGGTTGAAGAATCAACAATCCTATCATTCAGCACCCTATCCTTTTCCGTCGGAGATCCATGATGTTTACCAAACTCGCGACAAGACGAACGTTTCTCAGGTCAGCCTCGGCAGGGAGTCTCGCGGCCATGGGTGGCTTCGCTTTCCTGTCCCAATTGCCGCGCGTCTCGGCCGAGGACGCCAAATTGAAACCGACACTGGTGGCGTTCGATGGTCACATCGAGCCGCTCGTGCGGCTGATCGAAGAATCACCGCGCGATAAGCTGTTGGAACGCGTCGCGATGCGCATTCGGGGCGGAACCTCCTATCGCGAAGTGCTGGCGGCGCTCTTGCTGGCAGGCATACGCAACGTCCAGCCGCGACCCTCCGTAGGGTTCAAGTTCCACTGTGTGCTGGTCGTCAACTCCTGCCACCTGGCGAGTCTGTCCGGCCCGGTTGAGGATCGATGGCTGCCGATCTTCTGGGCCTTGGACTATTTCAAGTCGTCGCAGGCTGATGAGGCGCGTCGCGGTGGCTGGCGCATGAATTCTGTCAATGAATCGATCGTTCCCGATGCGTTTCGCGCTCGGCGTTTGTTCGTCGAGGCGATGGACGCGTGGGACGCCGACAAGGCAGACGTCGCGACTGCGGGCCTGGTGCGGACGGCTGGAGCGACCGAGGTGTTCAATCTGTTTGCACGGTATGCTGCTCGTGACTATCGATCGATCGGGCACAAGGCCATTTACCTGGCGAATGCCTGGCGTACGCTGCAGGTCATCGGCTGGGGGTTCGCGGAACCCGTCATGCGGTCCTTGACATTTGCCCTGTTGAACCATAGGGGCGAGCCAAATCCGGCGCAGAGCGATCTCGTGGCCGACCGCCCGTGGCGCGAGAACGCCGAAAAACTGGGTCGAATTCCCGAGAACTGGCTCGGTGGCAAGCCCGATGACGCCGTTCCCCCAGAGCTGTTTCAGGCCTTCCGTCAGGGAACACCGTCCGCGGCCACCGAGACGGCCGTCGACGCCCTGTCGCGCGGCGTCGCGCCACAGTCTGTGTGGGATGGTGTGTTCGTGGGAGCCGGCGAACTCTTGATGCGCCAGCCCGGCATCGTAGGATTGCATGGACTGACGACGGCGAACGCCATGCATTATCTGTGGCGTACTGTTGCCGACGACCGCCTTCGACGCCAACTGCTGCTGCAGGCCTGTGCGTTCAATCCGATGTTTCGCGATTCGGCAAAAGGTGATGGGAAACTCGGTGACCAGAGGATCGAAGACCTGCGGCCCGTGGCGACCGAGGCGACCGGCAACGAAGCGCTGGCAGAGATCCTGGCCGACATTTCGGTGGACAGAATGCGGGCGGCTCGCAAAGTAGAATCGTTTCTCTCGTCCGGTGGCAAGGGCCACGATCTGGTTGACGCGGCCAGGCGAATGCTGTTCCTCAAGGGGCGCGACGCGCACGATTACAAGTTCACTTCGGCCGTGCTCGAGGACTACAGCCATGTGAGCCCCGCATGGCGGAATCGTTTCCTGGCGATGTCCGTCTTCAACCTCAAGGGAAGCGGGCATCCCGACAGCGCCTTGGTGAGCCGCATCCGCGCGGCTATGTAGCGATGACGCGGGCGTAAGGGGACAGTAGGGGCTCTAAGCTCATCTCGACAGCCAGGGGATCTCAACCTCATTGTTGGGTCGAGCATTGCGGTGCCACTCCAGGGTCCACAGGTCGTACAACCCAACCTTCCGCATCGATCCGTCCATAAAGCTCATGTTGATGGCGCTGCTATGCCGGTCAATGGCGAAACGGCACATGCTGCTGGACCAGGCGGCGGTAGGATCGATCTCCCACCAGTCGCGCATGATGGGCGGTCTAGACTCACTCGCAAACGCGGGGTGGGCAGGGTCCGCGCTGTTTGCCGGCTGACCGCCGTACCAGGTACAGTCCCCCAGTATGGGGATGGCGCTGGCGTGCTTGTTGAGGTCGGTTTTCCAGTGCAATTCCGGCGCGTCCAGCCACCCGTCGTCACCCGACTCTAGAGTATTGATCCAGTGGTTGACCCCGTAGCTGCCGAAATCCTCTTCAAAGAAATACGTGGTGGGAATGCCGGGTCCCCAGACGCGTCTGGCGCTGCCGGAACGCCGCCAGTTGGCATTTCCGGTGGCCGGATCCTCCAGATAGCAGGGTTGGGCTGCTGCCGGACAGACACGGAACTTCCCCATGTCGCCATACAAGCGCTCCAGCGCCCGCATCCAGGTACCGGCGGGATTTCGCCTTTGCGTGTACTCGATCCAGTAGGTGTTGTTGTTGTCCATGGTATACATGGCGATGATGGTGCCCCACTGCTTGAGTTGGGTCTGGCAGGCCGCACCCCGAGCCTGCGCCCGGGCCTTAGATAAGGCCGGGAACAGCAGGGCCAATAACACGGCAATCACAGAGATCACGACCAGCAACTCGATCAGCGTAAAACCATTTCGCTGTTTCATGGTCATGGCCTTTCTCTCGGATCTGTTTATTGGCAGCCTTGACCCCACGCGGAGCATAAGGAACCGGCAAGAAATAACTTGGACTTTTGGATGCCCAATTGCACCGCATCTTTGGCCGCTTCTCAATCGCCAAATCCTCACTGTAGCCCACTACACTTCCGGTTTGGCTCAATCGACGCGACCAAATCTACGGCACACTTGAACCCCAAAATGTCCAATTTATTTCTTGCCGATCCCTAACCGTTCACATGGTATGGGATTGAGAATGAATGGCAAGGGTTGGTTTGAACCGTAGAATATCGAACCGCAGAATGTCGAAGGGCAGTGAGTTTGATCTCGAAGAGCGGCTCATTCAGTGGTCAGCGTCAAGACGGCAACAGGGGAATCGAAAGCAAGTGTCTGATGAAAAAGGTACACGGGGGTTCACGGTTCACACTTGAAGGAAAAGCTGCTTCAAGGTTTCTAACCGTGAACCATGAACCAAAAACTCTAATTCGGTAT
>JADFHU010000311.1 GCA_022567055.1 Planctomycetota bacterium | reverse complement strand
CCTCCCGGGCCAGCAATGCCACCATGTTACTGCCGATGTATCCGGCCCCGCCACATACCATTACGTTCATTGCCACCTCATCGTTTCAGAATGCCTTCACTGGGTCCGCCAGGGGAGAGTGAAAACAGTGTCGGAACCTTAGCGCCATGGGCGGGATCGATGAGGGGTGTTCCTGGCGGCGGCGGCTTGCCCTGCTGCAGATTCAACCTTGAGTTTCCTGGTTAAGGGACCTCTCTTCTCGAACCGCCTGCAGTCCGGCCTTTCTGATGATCTCCGCGGCGATGTGTTCAGAAAGGCCCCAGTCGAGGCCGAGATCGATCCATTCCATGTTCCGCTGCTGGTAGGGAGTGAGCTTGAGTTTTTGCAGGCTGCGGCTACTGTCTGAGAGCATCCGATAGGCCTGGCTGTCGCTCTCAATGCCCTGACCCGGGACACTCAATCGCTCGGCCCGAACCACGCAACTGAAAGCGGTGCCCGGTGCCTGTTCCCGGAGCGTGATTTCCACGGTTCGTTGAATCGTGTGGAGGCTTGACTCAAGGACGTTGAAGCTGCCCCGTCCGTCTCTGCGCCAAAACTCAAAGAACTGGGCCCCCGACAGAGGATGCGTGCGCAGGGTACCGGAAGAGGCGTCTTCCTTCAGGATCCGAAAATGGTAAGCCAGCAAGACGTTGCGGGCCAGGTGCAAGGTTTGCGTCTTACTCAACTTGACCTGATAGATCGGTGTTTCCGTCGGTTGAGGGGTCGTGGTCGGCGAGGAACAGCCGCAAACAGGCACGAAGAGGCCCAATACGACTAGACGGCTCCCGAGTCTTGCTGCTGTCAAATGGTTCATAGATGTCAAAGTCCGTCCCAAAGTCTTTTGAACGCTCATTCAGATTGTGCGAGATTATATTGGCGTCGCCCTATCGTCTCAAGGACCAAATGTCGCAGGCATGAAGCAGTCGTCCGATGATCGCCCAGGCTGTGACGTGGGGGCCTCTGTCGTGCGTTTTTTCGGACCTTGGGTCCGCGGCAGCCTCCAGGTCAGCGAGATCTTTCGGTGGAGGACACCGTTTCAGAGGCCGGACTCGGTCCCGAGGCAGACGTCTCAGTATGGGTAAAGTGCGTTTTTCCCAGGCTGCGTCCCTTTGTCCGCCTTCCCTGCCTAAAGCCCAGCGAGAACAGCTGCCGATAGGCCCAGTACGAACGTGGACCCGGTTGAGCAATGTACGAGAGTAGCCTTCAGTTTCAATGTCTTCTATCCAGATTCAATCCATGATGAAGCGCCTGTGCTCTCTGCCGATGGGCACGATCGTAAGAGGGTTCTTGAATCATCTGACGGTGGAGGCGGGCCTGTCTGTCAATACGGTCTTGGCCTACGGTCGGGATCTGAAGGCATTCCTGGAGTTCTGCGCGGAGCGTCAAGTCCGGGAGATCATCCAGATTGATCCCACGCTGATTCAGGCGTACATGAAAGACCTGTCTGAGCGTGAGAAGAGTGAAAACACCATCAAGCGGTTCCTCATCGTCGTCCGTCTGCTGTTGCGCCACGCGAAACTCAGAGGCATGATCGAGGACGACTACGCCCAGCTCTTGGACAGCCCCAAGATTTGGAGTCGATTGCCCATAGTGTGTAGTCCCCAGCAGGTTATGCGGCTGCTCAATGCCCCTGCAAAAGAGGAACCTCTATATCTACGCGACAAAGCCCTGTTGGAGTTGCTCTACGCCACTGGCATGCGGGCCGGAGAGATCTCTGGTCTGCGTGTCTCCGACGTCAATCTCAGAGTCGGCTATCTGAGGTGCTGTGGCAAAGGAAACAGAGAGCGGGTTATCCCTTTGGGGAGAACGGCGATCGCCTGCACCGAAACCTATCTGGAAGACCTTCGCCCGGAACTGGCAAGCGATCTTAGTGTCGCTGAGCTGCTGCTCAGCCGAACTGGTAGGGCCTTGGGCCGTATAGAGATATGGCGAATCGTCAAGAAATATGCGGCCAGGGCGGGCATGCCTCGCAACGTGACGGCGCACACTTTGAGGCACTGTTTTGCGACGCATCTTCTGAGCGGGGGCGCTGACCTGCGAAGCGTCCAGGAGTTGCTGGGGCATGTTGACATTGCCACAACCCAAATCTACACCCATGTTGATGGAGAGAGACTGCGGAAGATCCACAGGCAGTTCCATCCGCGTCAGTGAGGTCGCGTGACTATTTAGTGCCTCTAACGACAAAAAATGTGATTATTATGTCCGTCTAGCGGGGGTAAATGCGAGGTAGCCAATTGACTTAACCCCGGTAATAGGATTATCATCACGGCAGCAACTGTTTGGACGTGTTGTCTTGGGCCATTTCGAATGCGCGTGTTTTTACCTATCTTCACATTACCATTCATTCTCCTTGCTCTCCCCGCGCCTGCCAGTCCTGGCCAGGGTGAGACGGCTGTCGCCGCCGTCCCTGTCACACCGGCCCAAACGCAGCTCTCGGAGCAGTTGGAACTCAACAAGAACTCGCTGTACAACGACCCGAAAGAGGACATTCGCGTCAAGACGGCCAACCTCCTGCTGTTCAGTCCCGATCCCCTGGCAAGGCGGATCTTGCTGGAAGCGTTGGAGAAACGCGACCATGTCGCTGCCTATGGCGCCATTTGCAAGGCACTGAGTCAGACCAGAGCCAATGCGGAGTCTCTCCCGGAAAAGGGAGATTTTCTGATCTCCCTGATTGAAGCGGTCAAAGACGCCAAGCCTGACGTGTCGCGTCTGGCTGCGGATGCGTTGCTCATCTACGAGTACCAGCAGGTGGGGGGCGCGTTGGAGACCACTGTTAGGGATGAATCACTGGATCAGGGCATACGACTGAACGTGATGGAAGCCCTGGGAATGCGACCCGACAAAGGGGCAGCCATTACGCTAGTCGCCATGGTAGATGACCCCAATCCGCAGATCTCCGCCGCCGCTAAGTTCATGCTGCAGTCCATCGGCATTCCCGTGGGCAAGGATGTCTCTGCCAGAAGGCTGATCACAATTGATCTCCAGAACAAGAGCAGGGATGAGTTCCACCGTGAATGGCTGGTGCGATTGCAAGGCAATCTGAAACAAGAGGCCGCGCAGACGGCCCTGTGGCGCGGCCTCTACCTGCAGACTCTAGATGCTCTCTACGCCACCATGTCAGATGACAGCGTTCGCAGCACCTTCCTCACGGAGCACATGCAGTCGCCCCACTCACAACGTAAGTTGTGGGCCCTGGACAAGGTCTACCAATGGCGCCTTGGGCCGGGTACGACGCCGCCGGACACGATCGTGCCCGTACTATTGGGCCTGGTCGCGGATAGCGATCGGTCCGTACGTTTGGCTGCGGCAAAACAGCTCTCTTATAGTGGTCACATCGAATCTGCCCGTAGTCTGCTGGATCAGTTGCAGGCAGAGTCGGATGCCGAGGTGAAAACGGAGATATTCGTGGCGCTGGGTGCGGCGTGCAAGTCGGCGCTGCTTCGCGATGGCATCCCGCCTGGGATCAAGAAGGAGACCCTGGAGTGGGCCGCGAAATATCTGGATGCGCCTGACGCTGCCAGGGCGACCAAAGGTGCGGACGTCATCGGCAAGCTCATGGAGCAGAATGGCTTGGCTCCTGAAGAAACAGAGGAATTCCTGAAATTGCTCAGGGCCAGGTACGAGCGAGAGGCCGCCGGTGACAGTACCCTGCGCGGGGATCTGTTAAGGACCATGGCCGGCCTGTGTGTGAACCGTAGTGCTTGCAAGCAGGGGGCCCGTACGCAGTTTCGTCAGGTGTTTGCGGATGCTCTCCAGGATAAGAGTGACCGCGTAAGAGAAGAGGGGATTGAGGGGCTCGTAAACATCGATAGGGAGAATGCACTCCAGCGTCTGCGCAGCGACTTCGCGAACGACAGCAGTGCCAAGATCAGAGGCCGTCTCATCGCGCTGGCGGAAGAGTTGGGCGGGCCGGAGGATGTCTTCTGGTTAATCCCTAAGTTAGGCACGAACGGGGAGGCGGAAGCCGCGTTCAGGACGCTCCTGGCCATCATTTCGAGGTCCGAGGCGGCCTTGTTGGAAGATCAGTGGTTTGCAGAGTTGCTCGCTACCCGACACCAGAAGAAACTCTCCGATTCACAGTGGAGGAGTCTGTTGGAACAGGCCGAGCGTATGGCCGAAGGCCGTGCCGAGTTCCTCCAGAAAATCTATCGGGAGTGGACGGTACTGTTGAGTAGCGGTGGTTCCCTTACGGATCAAGCAGCCTATTGGGAGAAACTGGTCGAGTCGACACCGGAGGGACTGGGTGATGAGGACAGCGCCACCCTCCTCGGTATTTACATTCGTTTGGGGCGAGTGAAAGCGTCGGTGGGCATTCTCCAGAACCTCCTGATCAAGGGCGACCTGGCGCCGAACGGCCCGATCGTCGGCGTCTTGAGCGGCTTTTCCTCGCAATCCGGCCCAGATGGGCGGTTCGCAGAAACGGTTCGCGTCGTGGTCGCAAGCGTGACCGTTTCCGAGGAACGACCCGTCTGGGACGCGCAAAAGAAGCGCTGGCTGCCCCCCGCCTATGGTGCCGCGGAGAAGGGAGCCGGTGGATCCACTGATGGACCGGGCCTCTGATGGCCGCCCTGGCGCACGCGATTCCGCAACTGTTTTTTGCATCTATTTCTTTTTTTTCTGTTTGAATTCTGATAACTGTTCCTGTATCCTGCCTCGTTTACACTGTAGACGAGACAGGGCTTAGGCAGCTACGAAGTGTGTTAAAGGCACGCTGAAGGGCACACATACCAGCAGATGGAGTCTGTTTTTTGATGTCTGCTCCGATCTACAATTTTGGGCGAAGCCCATTGAGTGCTGCTGTGGCTCAGTTGGTAGAGCGCGTCCTTGGTAAGGACGAGGTCATGGGTCCGAATCCCATCAGCAGCTTGATTGTGATGTATTGAGAATTGGTTCAGTCGCTTCGCTTCGTAAGTTTGATCGGTATCGAGTAATTGAATACAGACCCCAACTTTTGGGAAACCTTAATCTTGGAAACCAATAGAGTTTAGTGAGATGGGTGCGGTTAATCATCGCCGAACTAAAGCATTGGAGGTTTAGTTAGAGATGGCTAAGGCAGTATTTGAGAGAACAAAACCACATATCAATGTTGGAACTATCGGTCATATCGACCATGGAAAAACGACTTTGACGGCCGCCATTACCATGCGTCTTGCCCATAAATTGGGGGGTAAGGCGAAGACGTTTGAGGAGATTGACAATGCCCCCGAAGAGAAGGAGCGTGGGATCACGATCAATACGGCCCATGTGGAGTACGAAACTGAGAAGCGGCATTACGCGCACGTGGACTGCCCCGGCCATGCCGACTACATCAAGAACATGATTACGGGGGCGGCTCAGATGGATGGGGCGATCCTGGTCGTGGCGGCGAGCGACGGCCCCATGCCGCAGACCCGCGAGCACATCTTGCTCGCACGCCAGGTCAACGTACCTCATATCTGCGTCTTCATGAACAAGGTGGACCAAGTGGACGACCCGGAGTTGATCGAGTTGGTCGAGCTTGAAATTAGAGAGTTGCTGAGCAAGTATGACTTCCCCGGCGACGACATTCCCGTCATTCAAGGTTCCGCATTGGCCGCGATGGAGTGTGAGGGCAAGGATGATGCCAAGTGTGCCTGCATCGACGAATTGATGAAGGCGGTCGACGACTACTTCCCCATGCCGGATCGCGCGGTGGATCTGCCCTTCTTGATGCCCGTCGAAGATGTCTTTAGCATCAAAGGGCGTGGGACCGTCGGTACCGGTCGTTGTGAGCGTGGGATTGTCCACACGGGGGATGAGGTTGAAATCGTTGGGTTGTCCCAGGAGGTGCGCAAGACCACCTGCACCGGCGTCGAGATGTTCAACAAGAGGCTCAATGAGGGGCAGGCAGGTGACAATGTGGGGCTGCTGCTGCGAGGCGTCGAGAAGAAGGATCTGGAAAGAGGCCAGGTGATCGCCAAGCCCGGCAGTATTACCCCTCACACCAAGTTTCACGCCGAAGTCTATGTCTTGACCAAGGAAGAGGGGGGGCGTCATACGCCGTTTTTTGCCGGTTACAAGCCGCAATTCTACTTCCGAACAACGGACATCACGGGCGATGTCCATGGCCTGATGGGGAGCGACGGGGGCAAGGCAGAGATGTGTATGCCAGGTGATAATGTGACCATGGACGTGGAGATTATCGCGCCTATTGCCATGGAAGAGGGGCTTCGATTCGCCATCCGTGAAGGCGGACGAACGGTGGGCTCCGGTGTTGTCACCAAAGTTATTGAATAAGCAATCGGCGTATTAAAAAGCGGGTACGTCTTAAACCGAATTGAGACAGGCAGGCCGTTCCCTCTGCTGGTGGCCACCCTGTACTGGTCACCCTCACTGAGTGGAAACGGCATGGCAAGGAAAAAGAGCAAACGCGAGTATGTGTGGCTTGAGTGTAAAGAATGCAAGAACCGTAACTACCGCACGAGCGTCAGCGTTGCCGAGGGAACGCCCAAGTTTGACCTGATGAAGTTCTGCAAGACCGAACGGAAACATACGTCGCATAAGATTCGGCGTAAGTAAGTCGCAGAAGCTAATCTTCACAGTCGGTGGGCGGATTAGGCCAGTAGCTCAATTGGCAGAGCGTCGGTCTCCAAAACCGAAGGTTGGGGGTTCAATTCCTCCCTGGCCTGATTAGGACCAAGACACCTGGAACGTTGGTACGGTCGTCACGACACCAGTTTGTAGGACGCTTAGCGCTATGGCCATTGAGAT
>JADFHU010000310.1 GCA_022567055.1 Planctomycetota bacterium | reverse complement strand
GTGGCGATTAAGAGCCCCTACGCAAAATGACTCTGCATTCAAACGGCTTATTCTGCGTCTGGACGGCGTCAGGCTCCATCGACCGTCCTCGGACGGCCTGCTTCGCATTCCTTGCCAGACACAGAAACGCTCGTTTTCGGTGCGACGATTCATTTTGCGTAGGCGCTCTAAATTCATATAAGGGATTTCTCAACATCCTTGCACATTGATGCGTCCGCTGGGAAGACGGCTCATTCAGGCAATATACTGCAGAATTCGGCATGGTTCAATTTCAGGTAACAGTTCTGCCGGATTTATGGTGCTTCCGAAGTCGTAAACCACATACCGAATTAGAGTTTTTGGTTCATGGTTAGAAACCTTGAATCAGCTTTTCCTTCAACTGTGAACCGTGAAGCTGGAACCTTGAACCAGGTCTAAAATTCAGATGTTCCTCTCCGGAATTACGGTGAACTTAGCGGGGCACGAACTGCTCGGCCGGGCCTCACATCCTGCCGCAGTTCCCCGTTTTCTACCACTACGATCCCGTTCACCAGAACGAATTCGATTCCTTCCGAATACTGTGCTGCGTCAGTGAAGGTGGCTTTATCGATGACTCGATCGGGATCGAAGATCGTCAAGTCTGCATCGGCTCCCACGCGGATGCGTCCTTTGCCTTTCATCATGGAAACACGCTCTTCGAGCCGCTGAGCCGGCATGAGCGTGATCTTGCGCAAGGCATCCATCAAAGTGAGCGCCTTGGTTTCCCGGACGTAACGCCCCAGGATACGCGCATAGGTGCCAGCATTGCGCGGATGGCCTTTCAAGCCATCGCTGGCAATGATAGTCAACGGATGCACCACTGCGCCGCGCACGATGCTTTCGGGATTGGAGTGAGCAATAACCAGCCCACCGATTCTGCGGTACTTAGCGAAGGTCTCCGCAGTCAGTCGTTCTCCGGTGTCACCCCATTGCAAGTCCCTATAATCCATCGCCATTTTCTGGCGCCAGCCCGGATCGAAGATTGCCGACGTGATTTCCGTCATTCCCGCCGTGTAGGGATAACACTCGACCGTGACATCGACGCCCTGCGATTGGGCTTCGCTGATGATCTGAAGCAGTTTCTGGGTAACCGATCCACCGGAGCTGTTAATATGGACGATGTGGAGCGGAGCTCCGGTAATGACCGAGGCGGCGATTAATTCCTCCAGGGCCTCAATGCTACTCCCAGGCTCTTTCTCCCCCTTGTACCGGATATGGACATGGCACGGCGCCCTATACCGGGAAGCGATACGGAACATCTCCAAGACTTCCCACCGCGTTGCCGCTGGCGTGTACTGAAGTCCGAAACCAACCGCCGGCGCCCCCCGTTTTAACCCGCGCTCGATTCCAGCTTTCAACGCCTCGAGCGTTTCCTCTGTAGCTGCCTGAGTGGCCGCGTGGGAATCGGCTGAGGGCAGAAAAGACGGCGGGTCACCCAGCACCTCCATCCGCACTTGGATGTGACCGATGCTGGCGCCAAAATTAATAGGCAGTTTGCCTTCCCGTTCGGCATACCAACGATCGATGTCTGCCGTGCCGACCTCAAGTTCCAGTGCTGTTGTAACTCCATCCCTTACCTTAAAACCGTAGGACTCCTGATCTTGAGCGTGCTGGTGGAGATCGATGAAACCGGGTGCAACCACCAATCCTTTGGCGTCGATGGTGATTCGTCCCGTGAGAGGAGTGGGGCTGATGGCTTTCACCTGTGGCCCGGTCACACCGACGTGCCGCACGGCGTCCAGTCCCGATTCCGGATCCATGACCCTGCCGTTGAGGATCACTAAGTCATAGGTCTGTGCAAGGAGCGATGGCATAGTCCACGCTGGAAATACAGTTAAACTCAGAAACAGCCAGGTGCAGGAGATTGGTCGCAACATCAGATGGGTAATTGGACTCAGATTCATATGACTCAAAGGCTTTTATTCTAAATCGACAGAAATGTGATTGTCCATCAATACGGATAGGAAATTTGATTTGTGATTATACGCCCTAGGGGAAGGCAGATCAATGGAAAACACCCACGGACCGCCATGGCGGCACTGGGGCTATTGCACGTGGTGTGTACTGGGTCCATTTAGGGATCGGCAAGAAATTAATTGGACAATTTGGGGTCCAAGTTATTTCTTGTCGGTTCCTTGGTCAAAATACCAGGAAAACAGCGGCTTCCCTGGAGCAACCTAGCCGCGACAGCGGCATGAAACTACTCAGGAAAACAGCGGCTTCCCTGGAGCAACCTAGCCGCGATAGCGGCATGAAACTACTCCGGAAAGCGCCTCTAATCAGGCCCGAAATCTGGTCTGGACCGTAGTTTAAGTAGTACTCCTGTATGCCAAGAGCTCCGTAAGGGACCGGCAATAAATGAGTTGGACAATTTGGGGTCCAAGTGTGCCCCATATTGGATCGCGCCCGATTGAGCGAAACCACAGGCGTAGCAGTTCTACGTCGCGGATTGCTTGAGATGCTTTTTATGCTCGTAGGGTGTAAAAACTCATCCGAGTATAAACTCTTTAACCAAAGAGCGATACATTTCGAATTATGAGAAATATTCGGCTGCACTTGAGGCTTCTCAAGGATGCAGTGTCGCGGAAAAGGGATTCTTCACGTACACTGCACGCACCTTCCACATTGATTTTCACGTCCAGGATCTTAATGTCCAGAACTCAAGCTGCCAATCGGTGGTAGGACTTCAACAATCCACCCAGGCGTTCAACACATACAATCTCAGCCGTGTCATCCGTGGAGTGTTTGGGCTCAATGATTCTGCCCAGCGATTGATGAATACGTTCATGATGATAATACTCGCCGAATTCTCGAAGTACATGTTCAAGCTGCTCCACCGAGGAGAGAATCAAATGATCGAGGCACTCGGATTTTACCGATTTCACATAGCGCTCCGCATAGCAGTTCAGATTTGGGCTTCGCGAAGGAAGCCGCACTGGTTTCACGCCGATGCTCTCCAGTATCCCATGGAATCCATCGGTTTTATACAGCGGATCACGATCATGGATTAAGTACCGTTTTCCTTGCAGAAAGCCATCTTCACTATCGACAAGAATCCTTGCCACCTGTTTCATGTAGGGCCCATCTGGTTGAAGCTTGATAGGAGCATAAAAAACCTTCCGGGTTGAAAGCTCTATAACGAAGAACACTGTACAGCGGATTAGTTTGTGGCGTACAAGAAGCTCAATGGTAAAGAAGTCACAAGCGGCCAATACGTCCCAATGACTCTTGATAAACTCATGCCAGGTTGATCTAACGGTCAGGTCTGGTTCAGGATCATAACCGTTTTCAATCAATATGTTCTTTACACTGGATTTGCTGATCTTGTGGCCCAGATAAACGATTTGATCGGTGATCTTCTGGTAGCCCCAGCGGGGATTCTCTTGCTTGAACCGAATGACGAGATTCACTATCTCCTCGGTAATCTGGGGTCGGCCAGGTGAGGATCGATTCTGAGATCCATCGTATTTTTTTGCGACGAGTTGTCGGTACCACCGCATGATAGTATCTACCGTGAACAACTCTGTACATTGCTCCAGCATCTTTCGGTTGAGCCGCCTTGCTTTGGCCGCCACCCTCATCCGCTGCCTGTTGGTCAGCCGAATACGATTGCCCTGGGTCTCCTGGTGTTCCACGAGGACCCGTACCTGTTCCCTCAGGTAGTCAATTGCCTTGTAGAGTTCCTTGTCGATGCAATAGGCCAGACAAGTGATGACCGGGAGCCATAGTTTCTGTTTCATAGTCTCAGCACGGTACGAAAACCGTCCTAAACCGGCAAACACTTTCGGCCGCGAGGCCAATAGGCCCTTTGATAATAAGGAGTTACGTGAATACCTTTTTTACACCCCACGGGCTATGTTACACTCGGCCGAAAGGGATTGCCCAGGGATTCGTACCATGCCCGGACTATGAAAAAGCAACTATGGTTGACACGGTAAAAATAGTTTCGGGGACCATTTATAGAATACGACGCGAGTAAAGAGGCGATTTTTGACCAAACTGAAGAACTATTCTAGATGTGCGGTTGCTACTGAATATACGCAGTAAATGTCGAGCAAGGGATCGATCTTGCCAATTCATAGCATTATATAGGTTAAACCATTTGTGGCAAAAATCTGTGCCAACCATCTTCGGTTGGTCTCCGGCTGGTCTTCGGTTAGTCTACGGCTGATCTACTAAGTCATTTATTGACAACCATTAACCGTTACAAGACAAGGACTTACGAACGCCCGAATCGTCTTTTCTTGATGATTGTTCGTAAGGCTAGGGGATGAAGAAGATCACGTCCCCTGTCTGCTTGCCAAACACCCCCTGCTGGGTAAAGTCGATGGTCAGGTGATCCAACAGGTCCGCCTCCGTAAGACCCGGCGGCAGGATGCTGCCGATCGCAAAAACATCAGGCACCGTGAATGTGGCCTCCAGGGCCAGCAGCGAGCCAAAGCCCTGCTGCGTGGCCGTGTCGTTGGTAAAGGTAGTGCTCTGGCCCAGCCAGCTGGCCTTGCCGGTCTTGAAGTCGAAGCCGGCCGGGTTGCCTGCCGTATCGTCTTCGATTTTAATGTTCACGCCGGTGTACACTGCCCCGGGGGGCCCGTCGATCTCCATCTCACCGGAGAGCGGGTCGTAGTGGACCGACAGGGTGCCATCCCCTGGCGTCCCAGGCTGGCTGGCGTAGGCCAAGCCGAAGGTGCCAATCAGCGACAACGCGTCGTCAAAGTCCACGTCATTATCTCGGTCAAAATTGGCGTCGGTCCACTGGGGGCTGTCAACCAGACCGAGATTCCCGATCAAAGTCAAGGCGTCGTCCAGGTCCACGTCGCCGTCGCCTTCGGTGTCGCCGGTCGCCACAGCACGGAGGATGACGTTATCCACGCCGAAAAGCCAACCGGTGGTGGCAGGCGCCGCACGACCTGTGGGGACGACGAAGTCGAGGTGCACAGTGGCGACGGTCGGCATGTCCACCTCCACCACTCCGCTGTCGAAGGACGCCCGATGGGCCGGGTCATTGCCGTCGATTAGGCCGCCACCGGGCGGTGGACTAAACAGAGCCGTGCTCGTCCAGCCGAATTCTACTGTGCTGAGCGGGCCACCTAAGCGAACATCCAATCGCAGGTCGAACGCGGCTGCACCTGGGTTGACCGCGCTGGGGTCCGCCGCCCAGGCCTCCACGTCGTAGAGCACGCGAATGGCCCTGACGGGGTTGTTAATAACCGCGGCCAGAAACTGAATTTCAGCCTTCTGGTATTTCCGCGCTTGCCCGATGGCGAGGGTGCGGTCGCCGCCCTGGCCGGCATTATACGTGCCGCTGACGACGGCTGGATTGGGAGGAAAGGGGTCGGTGATCGTGTTGTTCGTGGTGCCGTTGTTCTTAGTTGTCCAACCCGTTGGCAGTGTCGTGCCCACGGCGCCGCCCTCACTGCCTAAAGCGGCGTCAAAGTTCTGCAAGTAGGTCGTACCGCTGCCGTCGATTGTGACAGGAAAAGGGAAGGGGTCTCTGTCAAACAGGAAGAAATTCTCCGGGTCGTCGGTGACAATGACCCGGATCGGTGGGACACCTCCGGAATCCACTACGATGCGGGTCACGTTAGGTGCTTGGGTGAACGGCTTATCTTGAACCCAACTATGTGTGTCGCCTTGCAATAAGAGAACTGGCTTGCTAAATTGTGCCGCAGCAGGGATAAACTCGTCCGCGAACTGCTGCCGGGAACCCCCTGGAAACGCATGGGAAAAGACCACTGCGTGGCTCACCTGGTTGCCAAACTGGCTGAAGTTACTGCGGACCCACTCCGCGTCGTCGCTCATGCGCTGCGTCCACTCATTGGCGTCGTGAACTCTCCCCCCCACGAGGTTGATTCCGACAAATAACACCTCGCTATGCACGAACGAGAAATTGTCCTTGCGGCCTGCCTGGCGTGCGACCTTGAAACCGTGTGCCCAGTTTTCGTCGAATCGCTCGAAGTGAGTCACCCAGTGCCCCCACGCTTCGCCTGGGCTAGGGCAATCATTCCATTCATTGTCACCAGGAATAATGAACATTGGCAATTCCGATGCGAGCAGCAGGCCCGCCACCCGCTGGTACACTGCCTCCGAGCAGGACGAAGAGCCGGACTTGATGTCGCCGAGGTGAACGGCAAAAGCGTCCGGAGTCCCTAAACTGGCAATGTGAGTTTCTATTTGGGTGTACTCTGCCTCGTTATAGGGCACGTCGCCCATCACGCGAAAGCTCATCAGCGTCGTCCCACCCCCCGAGTTGTCGGGTTGCTGCGACCGGACTGCTCCGGGGCCAGCCAACGCCAGCAACAATACGGTCAAAATATTGATGCGTTTCATCTTCACAACCTCCTGTTTTTTAGATTAACCAATGGATTTAAACGATGATGATCGTATACCTTTTACGCCGCTTTTCGATGCCGCAGTCGATCCAGCGCCACGGCCACTACAATAATGGATCCCGTCACGATCTGCTGCACCCAGTTGTGCAGACCCATCTGTTCACAACCCGAACTGATTACCGTCATGATAAACGCTCCGGCCAGGGTGCCCAATACCGATCCTTCGCCTCCCGACAGACTCCCTCCTCCGATCACCACCGCCGCGATCACATCCAGTTCCAGTGCCAGCGCCGTGGTCGGATCGCCTACCGTCAACCGCGAAAACTGCATCAACCCCGCCAGCCCCGCGAAGGCTCCGATCAGCGTATAGATCATAATCTTCACTCGGTCCACCGCCACGCCGCAC
>JADFHU010000309.1 GCA_022567055.1 Planctomycetota bacterium | reverse complement strand
TTCTACTTCAGTCCGAATACGAACACAACGTCGCAAATCGATCACAAAGATCTTGCCATCGCCAATCTGTCCGGTCTGCGCTCCTGCAATAATCGCCTCGATGGTCTTGTCTCCGAATTCATCGGTCAAGGCAATTTCCAGGCGCAGCTTTTTGAGCAGGTTGACCTCGAATTTGACGCCGCGATAACTCTCTTCATATCCCTGCTGAGCACCACAGCCCAGGGCGTTGGTGACCGACATTTTCCCAACTTCCGCCTTCATCAAGGCCTGTTTGACATCATTGAGTTTGTGCGGCTGAATATAGGCAACTATCAATTTCATCTGGAATCCCCTTTCACGGAGTGGACCATACGTTGCTGAAGATTTGGAAGCCACCATAGGACTCCATGCCGTGCTCACTGAGGTCATTCATGTCCAAAGCTCCTTCAATGAAGTTTGCGGCTCCCATTCGTAGACGCTCTACCGGGATAGGGCCCCCAGTGCCTACCTGCTACCTGAGGGACCGGCAATACGCAAATTTCATGCTTCCAGCCAGTCAAGCTCAACACAGCCTCCTCGAGGAGAAGGGTGTATCTTCGACACAATTGTACCTCGGGACAAGTATTGAAAGTTTTTGTTCAGTGTCAACAGATAAAGCGGCGCCAATGGGAGAAAGAGGGATGAAATATAGATTCGACGCCATCCCAGGGGTCGCTCCCCCTCGGCCGACGCAGGCCTGTCAATTTACTTCTGCCGTAAAACACAAGAGGAGCAGACGGTGCTCATCTCTAGGACAGGTAGGTGCGCTCGACAGATAAGCCACTCTTGAGCCATGTTGACACGCCAATTCCGATGGCATAGGGTAGCGCCGATGAGTCAGACAGAGCAATCGATATGAGCGAACTCCCTCAGCAAACACGGCACCGCACGGCCATGATCTGTGTACACAAGGAGGCACTGCTGGTCTGCTGGTTTCGAGATCCGCATTCGGGACGGGAGTTCTATGTGGTCCCAGGTGGAAAGATTGAGTCTAAAGAGTCGGCGCGGGAGTGTGCGGAGCGCGAGACATGGGAGGAGACGGGCTACCGCGTACGGGTCTGTGGTGAGGCCATCGCCACCACCCGCTATCCCTTCGAGTGGGCGGGCCAGATATACGACTGCGTGACAACCTGGTTCATCGGCACGCTGACGGAACCGGACACTGAACCGACTCCGGTGGATGATGCGGAATTCAACCTGAGGACTGCCTGGCTAGCGCTTGGTGAGATACCCAGTGCATTCGCCTGTCATTCCCACATAGGAGAGATGGTCACGAAACTGGTTGAGCGGGCCTTGAAGGGGGACGATGAGTAAGAGGGCATCGGCGAATCAAAAGGTCAGATCCTTCATCAGAGCCCTCAAGAAGACCCCGCAAACCGCTGGCGTCTTCAATCCTTGGTATGCCTCTGATCCCGACAATGATCTCGATCAGAAGGGGCCGCTGATTCGCAGGTCCCAATTGCGCTACTATTTGGAGCAGCGCATCCCTTCCGCCCGCTTTCTCTTGATTGCCGAGGCCATCGGCTATCAGGGGGGACATTTTAGCGGCATGGCCATGACCTCGGAGCGTATCCTGCTGGGCCATCAGACCGGCAAACAGATTCACCCGCACTCCGTCTTTCGAGGTCACTCTCCCCGGCGTAGCAGTGACCCCGCGATTCAGCCGAAGGGGTTTGTCGAACCGACGGCCACCATCGTTTGGGGAAGTCTATTGGCCGCAGGCGTGGACCCCTATGAATTCGTGCTATGGAATGCCTTTCCCTGGCACCCCTACAAATCGGGACATCCCAAGGGCATGCTGACAAACCGTACGC
The DNA here is from genome assembly GCA_022567055.1 of Planctomycetota bacterium. Classification (GTDB taxonomy): domain Bacteria; phylum Planctomycetota; class Phycisphaerae; order Sedimentisphaerales; family Anaerobacaceae; genus JAIPFM01. The sequence goes on along the minus strand of JADFHU010000309.1, from coordinate 4,922 downwards.
CGACGCCGAAGGAAATGGATGACGCCCGGCCCTATCTTGAACAATTCATCGCCCTCTTCCCCCGTTGCCCGATCATCGCCATCGGCCAAAAGTGCGCGGTTTCTATGGAAGCCATGGAGATCGACTGTCACGTCGTCAGACATCCCGCCAACGGCGGCGCCACGGCCTTTCGTGAGCAGACCCTGGCCATCTTCCGACAAGAGAATGTGGCCGCGATATAGACGACATTTACGCATGCCGTGCAATGTTGGCTTTGGCTCGCCAGAGCAAGAACAACGCCCCACCGCCATAGAGTGCAACGTAGAGAGAAGCGTGGAAAACGAGTGCGGAGCGGGCATTACCCAACTGCCAGACATTTCCACTAGTGTAGTTCAGGAGGGTCACGATCATGCCCACGGGCGTCGCGTTCATAATTGTCTCGACCATGTGCCATGACCGTATCGAATGCCTCACCCAGGACCATTGGTAGCGGAAGGCTTCCAGGACCGTCGCCATTAAGGGTACCAGACCCCAAATGATGCCGAGAAGGGTGAGACCCGTCACGACGGCCGGCGTGCTTCGTTGGAATCGCGTGCTGAGGTAGAGCCCTACGGCCACGAGAAAGCCGACTGATATGATGCCCACGCCGGACAACTGAATCACCAGCGGCAACGGCATGCCCACCGTGTATGCCACCAGACCGAAGATCACACAGAAGGGAGACCAGGCCAGGACAATACGCCGTAAGACGCCGGCCAGCTTGCCCCCAAGTATCTGACTATGAGACATTCTCGTGGTCAGAAGGATGGACCAGCATCGGGTTTCCTTCTCAGAGGTAATACAGGTGGCGGGCACAACGAGCGTGAAGAGTATGGCCAGGAGCAGAAAGCTGAAAATCAGGAGAGCAAAAAGAAATCCCAGGAGTTCAAGTCTCTCCAGAAAAATGGCCAAGGTCAGACCAATCCCAAATACGCCGAAGAGTGCGCCTGCGGCCACATAGACGACGAATCGGAAGCGCCCCAGGACAGGAACGAGAAACTCCTTCCACACCATGCCCGTCCCCCACCGTCGGCGTATCCAGTTGTGGAGAAACAGAGGGCGATAGAGGATTTCGCGTCTTCCCACATGCTTGGGGATCTTGTATTCCTTGCGGGACGTGCGTGCCACCAGATGGCGGAGAGCCGCCTTGCGGACCTTGACGCAGGCCAGCCACAACAGGGGCACGGACAGGGAAAGCATAAGGAAGCAATGAACGGGCCATGAAAAAGACCACCCAGGCACGCCGGTTGTCTGCATGGCCTGCGTCTGACACCAGAACCCCACATAGGGACAGATCATCGCAATCATAGGTCGACCGATCGCCAGCAAGCCCGGCTGGCCTCGTACAAGATGTGAGGTCTCCAAGACATACACCATCAGCAATGGGATCAGGCCAAACAAAACGCCCGCCGTCATCACGGCAAAGATCATGACCGTGTAGGCCCGCTTAAAGAAGACGGAGTAGAGCAGGGTCAAGCTGCTCAGAAACCAGACGAGTGCGAGTGTCATGCAGGCGGTAGACAACAGATAATTCCAGGGGACACCGCCAAAGACACGAACCATGGCCAGCAAGGGCCAACTCATGGCATACAGGAGCATCACCTGCAACAACCTGCTGAAGAGCTTGCCCAGGACGATTTGCACGCTGGTGATCGGCGTGGTCATCAGGCTGGGCAGGGTCCGCCGGGTGATCTCTTCGCTGATCGCATTGCTCATCGTCACCACGGTCACCAATTGCAGTCCGATGAATTGAAACCAGGCAAGCAGGGTCACGATGGCTTTTCCGGCCTGAGCCATACGGGACGTCGTCAATTCGTCCGGGGAGATCCGGGGCACGACCTGGACCCATACCGAGACCGTCATGACCATGAGCAGCAACCCATAGACCATGCGCAAGACATAGTGGCGCCGACGCCGCGCCGTCACCCGTAGCTCCTTGTCGAAGATGGGTCCGAACCAGAAGCTGGGCCGCAGGGGCTCCAGCAGGGAAAGGGCTCCCTTGGTGGATATCATGATGCACTCCCTCTATGCGCGATCATTGCTCTCCGTCGACGGTATCGCTATCGCTCGCCAGACCCCCGAGGTCACACGAAGTCAATGGTGGGGAACTTCCCACCCAGCACGGTTTGACTCGTCACGCCGAGCCAGTTGTCGAGAATCGTCGCGTAGACCGAGCGGAAATCGGTATGGTATTTCAGGTCACCCTGGGACAGATCGGTCAGGCTCGGATGCGCACCATACAGCCCCCCCTTCGCAGTGGGACTCACCACGAACATCTGGCTGGCGGCGCCGTGATCTGTCCCCAGGCTGCCGTTCTCTTGGACGCGGCGTCCGAATTCGGAGAAGGAGACCAGCAGCACGCGATCTTGCAGTCCGTGTCCCTCGAGGTCTCGAGTGAAGGCCGCGACCGCCGAGGAAAACTCGGCCAACAGGGCCCGGTGGGCTGCGACTTGCTGGGAATGCGTGTCAAACCCACCCAGTGACAGGAAGAAAATCCGCGTCCCCAACTCGGCGGCAATCAACTGGACCACGGCTTTTAATCTCTGGCCCAGGCCGTTTGCAGGATAGGAGGTGGTCGGTTGGTAGGTCGCCGCCACCTCTTTCAAGCGATCGGACATGGCCAGGGCGCCGGCCGTGGTCCGGCGGAGGTAGTCGAGATCTGAGCCGGGGACACTCTCGCCCGTGGCGAGTTGCGACATCAAAGCCCGACGCGCCTGTCGGTCCGCCTGCGAACCGGGACCGAGCTGCAATTCATAATCGGACATGCGCCGGAGAGTGGGCACGTTGAACTTGGAGGAGACCAGCGAGAGGGGGACCTGATCGGTGCCCAGGGCCAGGGCGGGCACGGTCCCCGCGTGACGTTCGGCATTGAGGTCAAGACATCGCCCCAACCATCCGGTCTCGGTGCGCTCACTCTCCGGACGAGCTGTTTGCCAGATGTCCATGGAGCGAAAATGAGAGCGATTGGGATTGGGGTAACCCACGCCCTGGACGATACCCAGCACACCCTCGTCGTAGAGCCCCTTCAGACCCTTCATCTGAGGATGCAGTCCGAGGTAGTCGTCTATCCGCAAGACCGATCCTTTAGCAATGCCGATGCCGGGCCGTGCCCGTCGGTATTCCGGGTCGCCAAAGGGGATCACCGTGTTGAGACCGTCATTGCCACCCGCCAGTTGGATCACCACGAGAATGCGTCCGTCGGTCGCCCTGCCGTCGGCCTCGGCGGCGCGAGCCGCCTGCGTGAGAAAGCGTGGCGGTGACGCACCCAGGGAGAGGATGCTCGCTGCGCCCATGCGCCGCATGAAGGTTCGTCGTGTCAAACGCATGCTATACCTCCCAGTCTACATCTCTTGTTCTAGATGAGCCCGTTACATGAGTTGATACTCGGGCATGGTCATGATCAGGTGAATGAGTCCTCGCGTCCCAGTGCCCTGCTGTCGGTCCGCTTCATTCACGTAGCGAACCAATCTTGCCGAGGATGTCTCATCGATCCTGCCGGACAGCAGTAACTCGATGTAGTGTTGGACGAGCTGATCCGACCCCTTGGGTTCATTGATGATACCTAAGTTCTGGTTGGCCACCAGCTTGGCCACGAAGTTTGTTCGCTGCAACAACGAGCTTGAGCTGATCCAGAGCCGCCCCCCTTCCCAGCCTTTGACCGTGGGAGGTGCGAAGAGATCCTGTCCCAATCTGGCCAACAGCCTGGCGCTCTGCTGCAGGTTTGCCTGAAACGCCGTAGCCCGATAGGCGCCGAGGACGAAATCCGCGGGACTCTTAATGAGTGCATGGCGGACGGATTGACGGAAGAAGAGCTGCGAAAGCAACAACTCGCGCAGCACCGGGGCCATGTGAAAGTCGTGACGGCGGATGGAACTCGCCAGGGCGTCAACGTCCTCTTCCCCGGGATCGCTCGTCACAAAGGCGTGCAGGAGCTTGCGGGCCAGGAAACGGGGGCAGGCCGGCTGTGCGAGGCAGAGGGCAATCACATCCTCCCCATCCAGGTCGCCTGTTCGACCCAGCACGGTCTTCTGCCCAAAGTCATGTTGCCGGCGGTTAAACCAAAAACGGTCATTGCGGACATGCCAGCCGGTGAAGGCCCGCGCCGCCTCGCTGATGTCACGCTCACTGTAGTGGCCCACGTCCAGCGCAAACAGCTCCATCACCTCGCGGGAAAAATTCTCGTTGGCGTGACGCTTACGGTTGGCATTGCTATCCAGCCAGATGAGCATGGCGACGTCACGCGCCATACCGGAGAGCAAGACGGAGAAATGGCCCAATGCCTCACCACGAATCAAGTCATTCTGGGCCGCCATGTGACGGACCGAGCGGACCTTCAGGTTGGAGGTCGCGAAGTGGCTATGCCAAAACAGGGACATCCTCTCGACCAGGGGATTGGCCGAATGGAGCATACGGTTGATCCACCAGGCCTTCAAATCCTGAATGTTCCCCGTGTCCTCGGCGATCTGCCGTAACAGATGGTCCGATCTTTGGAAAGACTGGGACTCCGGCTGAGGCGTCACGAGCCGCTCGACGGTCTGTTCCAGACCGGCAGAGAGGGCGCGCTCAATGTCCTCCTCGGTCGCGCCAAACTGCGTGCGCCACAGCAAATGAGTGGCCTCACGCCGGGTCCACCCCATGGCCCCAGCATCGTAGGGACACAGGGGATCATTGCTTCGGTCTCGGCGCGTCACTGCCAGCGTCCCTTCAGACTCACTTGCAGGGTCTGATCGGTTCCCCGCGTGGTCATGCGTAGGGATTCGAGGTATCTCAGCACTTGCAGGGCCATGTCGACATCCTGCTGGGCTTGCTCGGGCGTGCGACCCCCCTGGATCCGCCGGGCCAGAAAAAAGTCCCGATTGAGATCGAGGCTATCGGCCACTGCAGTAAAGTCGATTTCCATGGCC
>JADFHU010000308.1 GCA_022567055.1 Planctomycetota bacterium | reverse complement strand
TCGATCTGTTGACACGCTGCGGCGTCGACGAGGTTATCGTGATGCGAAGCGAACCGAAGCTGTTCCAGCGCTCGGCGCGCGAGTTCCTCGAGCTGATCACCCGCCGCTGCCGCCCCTTTGCCATGATCGAAGGCGCCTCTTTTTCGTTCGGCCGCGGCCGCGAGGGTTCTGTCGCAATGCTGGCCGAGAGCGCGAGCCGCTTCGGCTACTCCTTGACGGTCGTCGATACGCTCATCTGTGCTGAGCTGCCCGGAAAGCCCGGCATATCGAGCTCGGCCATTCGCGACGCGGTCGCGCGTGGAGACGTCGCCGCGGCCGAGGCGATGCTCGCACGGCCCTACAGCGTCACCGGCACGGTCGCGGTGGGCGCGGGACGCGGAAGAACGCTCGGATTTCCCACCGCCAACCTCGAGGATATCCCCCAGCTCGTCCCGGGCGATCAGGTTCTCAGGGAAGCGGCCATGAGACTGAAACAATAAGGGATTGTCATTTTCACGATCAACGGGCCGTTCTGGTATGGAAATAAAATGGACAGAATACGTTACATATCGAGCAAAGCTTCGCGGATTCGATCTTGAAAAGATAGAAGAGATTATCAAGAATTCAAACGAACGTTATTTTGATTCTTCTACAAAGCGAAGAATAGCCGTAGGGCGGCACGGCAAGCAACTGGTTATCATCCCCTACGACCAGATTCAAGGCACGAGAGTGCCCGTACCAATACATGCGACAACACGCCAGCAAATCAAATATCGCATCAAGGTCGGGAGACTCATCAATGAATAATCCACGATTAGCATACTTCGAGAAAGATGATATTCTTCATTTGTTGATTTCAGAAGGTCCTGAAAGCAAGAGTGTAGAATTGAGTCCCAATATTACAGCCGAGTTGAATGACCAAGGTGAACTCATTGGTATTGAGATATTGAAAGCTAGTACCTTTCTTCGAGATTCAATCGTGGAGTCTGTTCAAGCTAAGGTGCTGGGTTTGCATAGCCCTTAATTCGAGGGACTTGGGTCCTGGACATTTGGGAATTTGGTGGAAGCTCCAGTAACCAGGCAGGCAGGCGACTGCTCGAATCCCGAATTGCGAAGCGCCTACTTTTCACTATTCACTATTCACTATTCACTAACGACCTCACCGATACCAAGCCCCCTGCACAAACAGACTCAGGGGTGTCCCCCCATACTCGCTCTGCAGTTGCCCAGCCATAGGTTCGTCTCCCCAGGGGACGTAGACACTGGTCAGGATGCGTCCCGTGTCGCCGATGTCCCAGACCAGGGAGGGCGCCAGGAGGCCGGAGCCGTCGGTGGGGCTTTGCAGAACCAATAGGCCAGTGCTGAGCGTGAGTCCCAGGGGATGGCTCACCTGCAGGGCCAGGGCCTGCTGGGAGAGAATCTGCATGTCACCCCGCAGGAGACGTGTCACGAACTGAGGATCCGCGATCTGAGCGGCGGAGGCGGCGATGTCACGGACGCCCAGGCCGTTGTAGTGAAACTCGCCCAGGACAGTCACGCCGTTGCGCCAGTTGCGCCAGTTGAAAGTATAGGAGGTCCCCGCGACGGCCTTGATGGCGGAGTGGCTGCGGCCGAAGGCGCCGCCGTCCGGTTGGGCCTCCGCCGTATGGAAGTAGGTGACTTCGCCGTGCACTTCGGCCCCGCCCCAGGGGGCGGAGAGGCTGGTGCCGATGAGGGTGTCGTCGGCTCGTTTGCCGAAGATGAGGTCTGCGTCCCAGGCGGCGACATAGCCGCGCGCCCGTGCCAGCAGGGCGGATTGTTCCCAGGTCTCGCCGAAGACCCCCAGCAGTTCGACGGAGCTGGTGTCCGTGACGCGCCGCTCGATTCGCAGGGCGTCTACGCCCCGCCGCCATTCTCTGTCGATATCGAGGGGAGAGAAGGGAACGAAGAGGTCGAGGGCGCTGAAGACCACCCCACGGCCCAAGCCCAGGGCCTGCCGGCCCACCGTGATATCACCCCAGTCGGCATGATAGGCGGCCAGGAGTCGATCGATCTCATGTTCGTGAAGCTGTTGTGCGCTAGGGTCGGTGACATGCCACTGGAGAGGCTTGATGCGAAAGGGGACGTCCGCTGTAGGCGGTAGCACGCCTCCTGCAACGGCCCCTGCCTTAGACTGCCAGCGAAATGCCTGTTCGTAGGCGATCTGGGTCGAGAGTCTGTCCGAGTGTTGACTGGTTAGGCCCAGACGCAGACGTGCCAGTTCCGTCCAGGTGGTCCCGGGAGGGTAAAGGAGGGGATCGTCAGGAGGGTGGCTGGTGAGGGAAGTCCACTTGACCGCTACGTCCAGGTCGGTCCGGCGGCCGTCGGGATCCGACCAGAGTTCGAAGGCGTATGTATGTGGTATGAATGCGAAGATCAGCAGGCACTTGGAAAGCAGCGATGTTTTTGGAGCGGCCTTCGGCCGCAATGAAGGATTTTTCTCACAGAGGCACGGAGACACGGAGAAAAGGCTGACGTTGCCGCGGCGATAGCCCCTCCGTGCCTTCGTGCCTCCGTGAGAGATCATTAGTCCTAGGCTTGGTTTCAACGCTCCCACCTCCCTATCGCTGCTCATCCCGATCGATACGCCCATCGACTAGGGTGATGACACGCCGGGCATGGGCTACCACTCGGGCGTCGTGCGTCGAGAAGAGGAAGGTGATACCCTGTTGTTCGTTGAGGTCCTTCATGAGTTCAAGGAGAAGTTCGGCGTTCTCACCGTCCAGATTGGCGGTGGGCTCGTCCGCCAGGACCAACTGGGGATTCGAGGCGACGGCTCGGGCCACGGCGACACGCTGCTGCTGACCGCCCGAGAGTTGATTGGGACGGCGCTCGGCGAACTCGGCGAGGCCGACCTGGTCCAGCAAGGCCTGAGCCCGCGAGCGCCGATCTCTCTTGACGCCCTGCAGTTCCAGCACAAATTCTACATTCTCCCGGGCCGTGAGTACGGGTATCAGGTTGTAGGCCTGAAAGACGAAGCCCAGGCTGTGCAGGCGCAGATCCGAGCGCTGGCGCTTGCTTAAGGTTTCGATATCGTGTCCCAGTACCTGTACCCTGCCCTCGGTGGGCACATCCAGCGCTCCGATCAGGTTCAAGAGGGTGGTCTTGCCACTGCCGCTCGGGCCCACGATGGCGCTGAACTCCCCGGATTTGACCTGAAACGTCACACCCTGCAGGGCCGGGGACTCCAACTGACCGGTGCGATAGATCTTGGTCACCCCGAAGGTCTGGACAATGGGCTGAGACATCAATGGTTCTCCTTCCTTCCTAGTGATCCACACGCAGCGCGGTGGCCGGGTCCGTTCGCGCGGCATACCAGGCGGGGTAGAGGCTGCTGAGCAGCGTGGCGCTCAGCGACAGGACGCATGCCAGCGGGATCAGCCACCAGCCGAAATCACTGTACATGACGGGATCCAGGAGCATGTTGGACATGCTCCAATCCCCTTCGCCGTAAAACTTGCCGAAGTCGATGCCGCGTGTGGCGGCATAATAGGCGCCGCCGCCGCCCAGCAGCAGGCCGACGCCGGCGCCGCAAGCGCCCAGGATGACGCCCTCCACCAGCATGACATAGACCAGCCGCGCATTTTTCATGCCCAGGGCCGCCAGCACGGCAAACTCCCGTCGACGTTCGAGCACGGCCGCCAACTGGGCGCTGGCGATACCCAGGAAGGCGACGAGCATGATGATGACGATCATGAGGCGAGTCCAGGTCTGGTCGATTTTCATGGCCGAGGCCATCTCCGGCATGATATCCTGCCAGGTGACGATCGACACGCCTGCGGGTAGGTCCGCGCTCAGGATTTTCCGCGACTGCTCCAATTGGCGGGGCGCCTTGAGCATTAGCGTCACGTCACCGGCACCCGCTGAGCCGCTGAGCGCTGTCACGTCGGCCAGTGAGACGTGACAGATGGTACTGTCCAGATCACGGCTGCCGGTCTCCACGATGCCGACGATGCGGAGCATGGCGCCCTGCATCTGGCCGTGGACATCTGTCACCGTGACCATGAGGGCGTCGTCGAGGGTGACATCGAGTCGGTCGGCCACGGTCCGGCCCACGACGGTGGTACCCCGGTCTCCGGCCAAGAGGTAGCGTCCTTCCGCGACGGTGCGTACGAGGCGGTTGATCTGCTGTTCGGTGTTGGGATCCACGCCCACGATCTCCACGCCCGTGGACCGCGTACCCATGGCCAGGAGGCCCTCGATCCGTGCGTGGGCCGTGATGATGCCGACCTCGCTATGGCTGCGGAGCCGATCCCGGATGTCCTGCCAGTCGGGCAGACGCAGGGCGTTGTCCCTCGAATCGAGCCAGCCCCGCGGGATGATGCGCAGATGGCCGATGCCGCTCTCCGACGCGGCACGCAGCATCATCTGGCTCTCGCCGCGGACGAAGGCCACCATGAAGAGGCTCAGGCCCGAGGCCACCCCGATGCCCAGGATGGAGAGGACCGTGCGTCGCGCGTGCCGAAAGAGGCTGCGTCCTGCGTATCGCGTTGCGACATCGCGGCTCATTGACGCATGGCCTCCATAGGTTCCAGACGGGCCGCGACCCAGGTCGGCCAGATCGAGGCGATCAACGAGGTCAGGAGGATGGCCACGACGCCCAGGAGGCTGTCACCCGGTTCGAGTCGGGGGTAGACATTCAGGGGGAGGGCCAGGCCTTTGAAGGCCAAGTCGTCGGCCTCGCTGTCCCCCCGGGAGGCCATGTCAATGCCCGACTCTTCCGTGACTGCCACGAAGGCATAGCCCAAGATCGTGCCCAGCAGAATGCCCAGCAGGGCGATGAGCAGGGCCTCCATGACGATCATGAGCGCGATGCGTCCGGGTCGGCAGCCGAGTGACAAGAGCATGCCGAACTCGTGCGTGCGCTCGAAGGTCGACATCATCAGCGTGTTGGCGATACCGGCGAGCGCGGCGATAAATACCAGCACCAGCACGAAGTAGGCGGTGAAGTCGGCGCTCTTGATGACGATGACCAACTCCGGCACGAGCTGCTGCCAGGCAAGGATTTCGGTTCCGGCGAGTTGAGGGGCCTGCGTTAGCGCGTCGGCAAGGCCTTGGGAGTCCACCATAGGTCCGGTCCGGACCACGATCTCATGGGCGCTGTCGGGCATGGCCAGAAAGGTCTGGGCGTCGGCGAGACTCATGACGATGCCGGAGAGGTTGACCATGTCAGCGGGGCATCGAATCACGTCCTGAATGCGATAGAGGGCATTGGCCATGAAGCCGTCCACGGACTGGCCGATCACGGCGATCTCCTGTCCCGGCTCCACCTGCATCTTGCGGGCCAGTCGATATCCGATGAGCACCTTGCCCGGTTCGAGAGGCGTGTCCAGGCCCGAGAGCAGGCCGTACTCCCTGGATTCCACTTCGGGCTCCACGCCCACGATCATGGCGACGAAGGCCTCCTGCTGGGGCGCCACCAGGACCGGACTGTAGATCCGGGCCGCGACCGACTCGACCTGGGGATAGGCCGCCACGGTTTGGAGCAGGGCATTGACGTCTTGCAGCATCAGATCCAAGGCCCTTTCGTCGCGCCAGTTGGGATCGTGGATCTGCACGTGTCCGATCATGGGACCGGTGATGGCCGCCTGGATGTTGTCCGCATAGCCGTGCATCAGGCCGCTGGTGGCCAGCAGCGCGAACTGCCCCACGGCAATGGCCAACAGGGCAAGACCCGTCCGCTTCTTACTTCGTCCCAGATTCCGCCAGGCGATCTGCAGCGTACGGCCCATCAGCGGAGGCTTTCCAAGTGGGACAGGCTGAAGAAATGCTCAGGCACCTCCACATCGAAGTCAATGGCGGTATAGGTCATTTCCGTGCGATACCCCCGCTTGTCCTTGGGCACCAGTGTCATGGTGGCGGGGATCAGCTTCTCTCCGAATTTGCGGATGTCCGTCCAAACAATGGTGCGTGCCAATCGATTCCTGCGATCATAGTGGTCGGCCTTCAATGGCTGGGTGCCGTCGTTGGACAGGATCAGGTCGATGCGGTTCCACAGGCCGACCAACTCGGGCTTGGCCTCGAAACGGATGAGCCAACCCTGGGGCTCCTGTGCCCGACCCACCAGCGTATAGGTGTAGTCCTCGGAAAAAGAGGCCTCACGCACCAGGTCGTCGTTGGTGAAGTCACTGCCCATCCAGGAGGCCAGCATCATCGAAGGAGGGATGCGTATCGTGCGTTTGATCTTGGGCAGGTAGTTCCACAGATGGGTGCCCACCTTGAGCGTGGCCGTTCCCTTCTCGCGCGCGGGCGACTGGAGCAGGATCAGCACCTTCTCCTGTCCGAGGGTCCAGATCTTCATCTCCATGGTCCGCTTGGCCCGCGGCTTGGTCACCCGCATGCGGACCTCTGCGATGCTACTGGTGGATCGATAGAGATCCTCGAAGTACTTGACCGCCGCCTCGACATCGAGCCGACCGTCCTTGACGAAGGGGCTGTCAATCGACACATCATTGAGGTCCAGGGGAAGCTTGGGTTCGGCGGCGAACCCCTTGGCTCCCCAGGCCAGGGCCAGAGCAAGTGTCACGATACCAACGAATGGTTCACGGTGTCTCATAGGCTTGTCTACCTCTAGGCTGTGTCGGAAAACTCGATCTGGCTTCGAGCGGCCCTTTTTCTTGAATCGTTTTATCTGCTGCTGTCGCAGCAACTGTCGGATCAAGGCAGCCGCTGTTGTCCGCCTGGCTGCATCCAGCTCCATCGACGATAAAACCAATATCGCCTGTCTCGCCGTCTTTGCCAGGCAAAAAAATGTCTCGCTCTCGGGC
>JADFHU010000307.1 GCA_022567055.1 Planctomycetota bacterium | reverse complement strand
TCCAAGATCCGCGTGACCTCGTCGGCGTGGAGCGGTTTGATCAGAAAGCCATTGCAGCCCATCGCCATGGCCTCTTGCACCATCAGACTGGTGGTCCTAAGCAGCGCGGTGGCATCAGCCTCGGCCCGGCCCGCGCGCGGATCATGCCGGGCCAGCTCCTGTGATCCCACCATGGGGATCACAGGCAGTTCCGGGCTGTTGCTGCGAAGCTGCCGTAATGTTTCAGGATCCAGCCCCAGACCGCGTCGGGTCCCGCCCATCGCACAGAGTCCCACGAAGATGAGATCACACGCGTTGCGATCCAGGTAGCGCAGCGCCGCGTTGCGTCCGTCGGCATTGTGGGCACGGATTCCCCGCTTCGCCAAGATCCTCAGCATGAACTTGGCGACCTCGAGGTCGTCATCGATGATCAGTACATTGCTGGTATTCTGCGTTCTCATCGTTCGTCTAGTGCTGCAGGGATTCGATGAGTTCCCATGGTTTTTCCGTCGCATACCAATCCACGAGTGCCAGCCAGATCTCGGCCGTCTCCTTCCAAATGGAATCAGGATGCTCAGTCAATAGCTGCTGAAACATCCGACCGGCCTCGGCCGGGTCGGTCCGACGGACACAACTGCCGGCCTGAAAGAGCGCCCAGGCACGTCTGCGTTTGATCGCCGGATCGTCTTCATTCATACGTTCCAAGGCCACTCGGTAATAGGAGGCCGCTTCCTGCAGAAATCCACTGGCCCGCAGCAATTCGGCCATTTCAAAGGGCCTGTCCATTTCGTCGGCGCGCCCAGACAACACCTCCAGGAGGGCCAGGGTATTCTTTGCGGTATCGTTCGGTTCCACTGCAGGTCGCATGGGAGGAGGCGTGGGCCTCGGCGCACTTGGACCGGGGGCGGGATTGGAACGAATTTCAGGTTCCCTCTTGTTGGGATCGGAGGATGAGACCGCATTGGGCTCGGGAGCCTTGGCCGCATCTTTCACATTCGTCACCTCTGTCACCTCTTTCGACTCGGTCGGCGGAGACGACGTCTGTCTCTTTCGGTTGAGACGTATGGCCTGCACCCGCGCGATGAGCCGCAAGAGTTCTTCCTTTGCCCGCAGTTGTTGAGGTGTCTCGTCCGACAGACCCGCCGGGCTCTTCCAGTACTGACTCGGAATCCTCGGCGCCTTCTCATCGAGCTGCGGACTGTCGCCTGGCTGAGATGCGGTCTTTTGGGCCGCGGCGGAGGTCACCGCCCAACGCCCCTGGGAGAGGAGGATCAGCAGCACCAGCGCCGCGCAGAGGCTACAGCAATACCCCCGCGGAGAAGAACGCCCGCACTTCGGCACACTCATGGTGCAACCTCCGGGGCCAACACACCCCCATTTACCGGATCAGCTTGGGGCGCGTTCGGTTCGGGTAGCAGCCATTGTGCCCGCCTCAGCATGAGTTCAGCCGCCTTGCCGAATTCCCGGCGCTGGGCATGGGCCTGTGCCAACATCTCCAGCACCTGGGGACGAAGCGAGTCGTCAAGTTCCCCCTTGAGAAGTTGGTCACCCAGTTCAAAGGCTCTTTCTGCATGACCCATGGCAAGCGTCACATGGGCAATCTTGTACTGCATCCTCTGGGCCTCGAGCCCCGGTTCCAAGACATTCAAGGCCTCGGTATAACGATAGCGGGCGAGGTCCAACTGGCCGTCCAGTTCATAGCAGGTGGCCAGTTCAACGTAGGCCAGGGCGCGCTCCTGCGGTTCCTGAAGATACTTCAGTCCATCGACCAAGTGGGAAATGGCAGAGGGAAAGGCTCCCACCAGGCGGAAAACACGGGCCTTTAGGATCGTAATCCTGTTGTTGTCCTGTCGCGAGAGTTTGAACGCGGGCTCGATGATGAGTTGACTCAGGGCCGTCACGTAGTGTTTCAGGACTATCTGGGCCTGTACATAGCTCTCCAGCGCTTCCACGTAAAACGTGCCCGTGACGTCTCCTTCAAGGGCTTGCAGCAGCGCCGCCTGGGCTTTGTCATAGAGACCCAGTTCAAGATACGCCTTGCCCAGCAAGAAGTAGGCCTGAGTGACCTGCTCATCCGGCTTCTTGGCAGTCGTGCGAAAATAGTTGCCAAACCAGCGTACAGCATTTTCATGTTGATGGGTGAGAGAATCACACAAGGCCGCGCCAAATGCCACCTCCATCACCGATTTGGGGGACATTTTGCGCAGATAGACCTGCTTGTATAGTGTGGCAGCCTCATCGGGCCGACCTGCCTTGAGTGTGGCATCGGCCAAGTAGATCAAGGCATTCCCTGAAAACTCCACATCCGGGTACTGCTGAGTGAGAGTCTCAAGGTCTTCCCGCGCGCCGACAAAGTCGGCCGTGTTGGTCTTAAGCATACTGGAGTTCAGCAGGCCATAGGGGGCCAGGTCAGAGCTTTCAAAACGATTCGCAACCTGGAAATACTCTTGCAGTGCGGCAGCGGTCTGATCCGTCTGCTCATAGAGCAGCGCCTGGGCGAAGTGGGCCTTGGGCAGGTAGTCGGTCTCGCCGCCGGCCGTATCAATAAAATTCCGCCACAGAGAGATAGTCCACTGCGTGAGGTCCTCCCGATGTTCGGTAAGAGACTGTTGGTCCATGGGATCGGCAATGTGGACCACATCGTTTGCATCACGCGTTGCAAAGAGTCCCGCGGCGCCGGCGATGGCAACGACCGCTTGAGCATCGGTCACACCCGATAGATACAAATGGATCGGTCGCTCCCTGACAGGCAGCTTGATTCGTTCAATCTCGGCCTCGACATCATAGGACCAGTCGAGATCTAACCCTGATTTCTTCGCAAAACGTCGCATGAGGGCGCCGACAGAGGCACCTTGACACACAATCTTCCAAGAAGGCACCGCCAGGGACCCGTCCACCCGCGTGATGCGCGGGGCCAGGAGGGCCTCATCGTATTCATCCTGACCCGAATGCAGCAGGGTCAAAAACGCCTCGTCGTCTCGACCGAGGAAGGGATCTGGGACCGGGGGTGCGTCGAAAAGCATCGGGGGAAGGCCGTGGTCCGCGTCGTGCAGACCCAAGACATGGAGCGTCATGGCCCTATTCTCGATAAAGCCGCAACTCCTCTTAAAGACTTGGATCCAGACCTGCTCGCCTTGCACGACATCGATGAGGGCCAATGCCTGGCGGGCCCGTTTTGCGGCCTTGAAAAAGTTCTCGTCGTGGAGTTCCGCCAGGGCCTGGTGGTATCGTCCTAGAGACACAATCAAGGGGACCTGCGTCTTGGACACCACCTCTCGGAGAATGCGACCGGCGTCCGATAACTGCCCCTCGCCCTTTCGGCAGAGGGCCAAGCGATAGAGCAGAAAGGCCTTCTGGGCCCTGGATTGGCGGTCGTCAGGCATGCCTTCGTGCAATTTGTAGAAGATGCGGTAGGCATTGAAGAAGTCCTGCTCCTCATACATCCCTTCCGCCCGGCCGATGGACAAGGCCTCTTGCGGCCTCTCGCCCGCGAGGAGTTGCGGTAACGGCAGGGTCCCATAAGCCCTCAGCTCCCCTTGGGCCTGTCCGGGTCCGGGAGAGGTTGCCGGGACCGTCGCGACAACCTGGGCTGGCGTCAGCCCTTCATCTTTCACCGGGAGAGCCCAGACGAAGCAAGCAGCTGCGACCACAGCAATCCCCAGGCCGACCATCAGCAGGACTTGCCGGTTCGTGATCCGCTTGGATTGCTGGGCCGTCATCCCCTGCGTATAGTCCAGCTCGGCATCGAGCCCCTGCTCCGTTCCCACGTCCCCGCGGGGCTCGAAGGGAACTGTGAAAAGGTCCTCCGCGCCGGGACGTTGCGGCATCTCGGTCGTGAACAGATCGATGTTCGGTACGTCACTGAAGGACGGCGGATAAAAGGTCATCTGTTTTTCTTCGGCCATTTAGGTCCTACTAAGAGCCCCTACGCAAAATGACTCTGCATTCAAACGGCTTATTCTGCGTCTGGACGGCGTCAGGCTCCATCGACCGTCCTCGGACGGCCTGCTTCGCCTTCCTTGCCAGTCGCAGAAACGCTCGTTTTCGGTGCTACGATTCATTTTGATAGGCACTCTGAACGTCATTTCCTAGAGCAGCCCATGTATATGCAAGAACGGTGCCAACTTGTTCCTCCTCGTCTCTACGCGTCGCATGACTGAGTCACCTTCCGACTCGTCTCAAAAGCGAGCAACCCGGCCGTACAATTACTTGACAGGGTTTCTCTTGCGTGCAGCAGGGGATGCGTGGGGCTGGAGGGGGTACGGGACGAAGAATTGGGCCCGGTTCAATTCTGGGTTACACGACTCGACGTAGGAATCGCATTCGTGCTCGTAATCGGCTTCTCGGCGGTCTCGATTACGAGTACGAGTACCGCTTCGCTGAGCACGAGCACGAAAACAGTTCAGACGGACTATTGCCCATATGCACACTCTTGTGAACCAAGCCAAGAATTGGGTTCTTGAAAGAGGGCGCCCCGAAAAGTGCAGGCGCATGAACGCCGACGGGACCCCTGAGAGATCTTTGGTGGGGCCTAACCGAGAACAGCTTGGGAATCGCGGTCGGGGGCCATCACGCGTGTTTGAACAGCAGGTCCGCCCTCTCGCTCGATGTTGTACTGTTTCACCTTGGCGTAGAGTGTCGTTCGCGTAATACCGAGCAGCGAGGCGGCCTGTGTTTTCTGCCATCCCGTCTTGTTGAGGGCACGGGCGATCAGTTCGCGCTCCGCCTTGGAGAGCGAGAAGTCCTTCGTTTCGTTGGCAAACATGCCCACTTGGCCGTGGTGTTCTTTCGCCTCGGGGTCGATCACGATGCTACTGAGCCCCACCTTGTCGGTCGTTTCCAGCAAAATAGCGCGATCGATGACATTGCGAAGCTCACGCACATTTCCAGGCCAATCGTGTCTCTTCAGGGCCTCGGAGGCCAATCGGGTCAAGGATCGAATCTTGCCCTGCTTCGGGGGGCAGATATCCGAATGTCTCAGAAAGTATTCCGCCAACAGCAGAATATCGTCTCGTCTACGCGAAGATCGTAGCGGCGCCAGCACGATGGGGCAGACGCTCAGGCGATAGTACAGGTCACGTCGAAAACGGCCGCCGTCCAGCTCCTCTTTCAGATTTCGATTACTCGAGGCAACGATGGTCCCACGGCATTGGAGGTCTCCAACACCTCCAACCCGCCGATAGGTCTTCTCCTGCAGGACTCGCAAAAGCTTTGCCTGCAGATCCAGGGGCATTTCACTGACCTCATCCAAAAAAATTGTCCCGGAACCTGCCAGCTCAAAGAGGCCCACTTTGTCATGGTCCGCCCCGGTGAAAGCCCCCTTCACATGACCGAACAACTCGCTTTCCAGCAGACCCGCGGTCAAGGCGGCACAGTTGACAGCCACAAACACTTCGTGGGGATGACGCACCTGGTGCACAGAACGAGCCGCCAGCTCCTTACCGGTGCCGGTCTCACCGACGATCAAGACCGGGTTGCACTGGCTGTTTGCCACCAGCTTGATCATCCGCAACTCGTCGCACATGGCCGCACTCTTACCCACGACGGGGATGGAGGCCGCAAAAGGATCCCAGAAGTACCGGCTCGTCGATGCGTCGCCTACCGGCTCATCTGTTCTGGTTGAGATTTCCTGCGCGATGCGTTTCAGTTGCTCACTATCCTCCAGGCACCGGTACACACCCATCGCGTCAAACCGGTCGGACGCGCCGGTGTCCCCCACCACGACCACTGACACGGGCCGTTCGGTGTTATCGGTCCTGTTCAAGAACGCTTCGACGTGCTCCGGTGTGAAAACTTCGTCAAAGACCACCAGATCCGGATCAATGCTGCCGACCAAGTCCACGGCCTCACCGAGATCGTCGGCCATAAAAATGTGCCGGCTGACCTCTTGGGCCAACTGTTGCATCTGATGCTTCTTGCTAACGACCAATGTTCGCTGTAGGAGGCTCATCGTGTCGGCGTTTGTCTATTTCCTAGGGGGTTGTTCATGTGGCGCTTCTAGCGTGACTAAGGCAGACATCGACTCAGAAGAATGGGCAACTTTAATAATTTTATTGGACTACCCGATAATGTCACTGTGTCATGTCACAGGCAGCGGATGACCCGCCGCAGGGTATCAACAGGGGGAAGATGGGTCAACCTCGAGACTCGATTACCGGACTTTAATCTTTCTCAAGAAGGGGAAAGAAATCCTTATGGGACCCTTCTGTGTCACGCAGTGGGTCGATGAGTCAGTGGGTCGGTGGGTCAGTCGTTAGTAATCAGTAATTCAGTAATCAGTAGTCGGTTCGGTCTAATGACTGATTGCTGAGTTATTATCCTGCCTCTTCGAGCCCTCGTTTTATTTATGGGACGATCAAGATGTCACGCCGGTGGCAAGATCTGCCGGCTCCGGGGAAAATTCTGCCACCCGGATAGACTGTCACTCGCTTCGATGTCACTACTTGATTCTTCTGAATAAGGGTCGCAGGCCCCCAGAACAGGCGTTCCACGTCACCTCTCCGATCGTGGCACACCGATTGCACAGTCCCTTTTCCGCAAGTTCGGTGACCTCGTTGTCACCCCGTGGGAAACAATGTGGTCAAAATGAACAAATTCATCATAGGATCCAATCAACATGGTATCAGTCCTGCAATCACCAACAACGAGTGACATCAAGACGGATTACATGAAGCTGCTCGTCACGCAGCTTCAGAATCAGAATCCCCTCGATCCCATGAGCAATAGCGATTTGACCGCGCAACTGACGCAGTTCTCGCAACTGGAGCAACTCGAGGCCATGGGCAGAAGCTTTGACGGCGTGTTG
>JADFHU010000306.1 GCA_022567055.1 Planctomycetota bacterium | reverse complement strand
TCAAGGGGATGCGCGAGACATGGCCTTCATTCCCGATGAATCTATCCATCTTGTCGTCACATCTCCTCCTTATTGGACGCTGAAGAAATACAACGACATTGAGGGACAGCTTGGGCATGTGCGCGACTATGAGACCTTTCTGACTGAGTTGGCAGAGGTTTGGCAAGAAGTGTACCGGATTCTTGTTCCCGGGGGGCGGCTCGTCTGTGTGGTGGGAGACGTCTGTCTTTCTCGCCGACGCCATGGTCGGCATGTTGTTGTTCCTCTCCACGCAGACATATCCGTTAACTGTCGGAAGATAGGGTTCGACAATTTGAATCCTATAATTTGGCACAAGATTGCAAATGCGAACTACGAAGTGAAAAATGGGACAAGGTTCTTCGGCAAACCGTATGAGCCCAACTCTATTATCAAGAACGACATCGAGTACATCTTGTTTCAGAGGAAGCCAGGAGGGTACAGAAGCCCAACGCCTAGTGAGCGGATCCTTTCCGTGATTCCCGCGCCGCTACACCGCGAGTGGTTCCAGCAGATCCTCACACTTGGCGGTGCTTCCACCCGAGTACACCCTGCTCCTTTCCCACTTCAGTTGGCGGAGAGGATGGTCAGGATGTTCTCGTTCGTAGGAGACACTGTGCTCGACCCGTTCATGGGGTCGGCGACTAGCAACTGCGCTGCCGCGAAATGGGGTCGCAACAGCGTGGGATTCGAGATCGAGGCGTCCTACTTCGAGCGTGCCGTAGAACGAGTGCAGACTTTCGTCGCGGACCTTTTCCCGACGGTCGCGACCGACCAGATCTGACCGAAGCGACCTCGGCCCACTTACTGGTCCTCGCTTTCTTCCAGCAGTCTCTGAAGAACTCCTCTGAGTGGGTCCGCCGCCGGTCCCTTCGATCTCAGTGCCCGTTCCGCATCTCGGACGACCTCGGGATGCCAACGCGCGATCTCCCTGAGTTCCTCTTCAATGGATCGAGTTCTCCCCGTTGGTAGTGACGACAAGTCGCTGAAACGCTCGGCATACGATGAACTGATTCTCTCGATGAATGTCTCGTAATGATCGGGATCCCCTGGCTGCGGCGCAGGAGGCCCAGTATGCAGTTCAACCCTACCCTGATTGTCGGCGTTCACGACAAACGTGCAATATGCCTCAAGCCCGACCCCTCTAGCTGTATCCCGCTGCGGGAGGAGGCGAAGATGCTGCACCACATTAGCAGCGACGCGAGGCTGATCGTGGGAGGAGAACTCAACCGGCCGGTCCGGAAATTGGCGGGTCGCAGAGATGAAAGATGACGCGACGTTAAGCATCGTGATGCCAACGGCTATGGTATCAGGGGAGCCTGTATGAACGATCGTATGAGAGTCGTTTAGCTCGGAGAAGATTCGGGGCTGACTCTTACCGTGCTCAGTCATGACCGCCTTCTCCTCGCAAGCTATAAGAAGCCGCCGGAAGGTGTCTCTCGATCCTTGGGTATGTCTCCCGGGGCTCCGGAACTGGTGAATCCGTGTCCCTAGGGGCTTCCCTCGATGAACGGCTGGTTCCCCAAAGGCCAAGTCCAATGTCTTGGACTTGCCGTCAGGCCAGGTGTGTCGGTGATTGATGCTGAAGGCGACGTCTCCATTCGCCGCTTGATGACGGAGAGTAGCGCACGCATCCAACAAATCATCGACCATGCGCAGGCCCAGTTCCTGCGAGTGTACATCGCTTCTAGCATGGTATTGAAGTCGAAGCCCTGGAGGAAGGCGATGCTTCCTATCCTCGAACTCATGGCCTTTGAACCACTCAACGAAACTCGTCAATGCACTCATCGCTCGACTATTTGAACAGAAGTATTGGGCCTACGCAATGTCGGTATGGCTGACTCACATTGGGATGGGAGATACGAGACCACGTCTATGGGACCAATGGGCTTCAAACGTCGAGTGTCATAGCCAGGCTCCGGAGCGGTCCTTCCTGCGTCCTAGCTTCACAATGCACCCAAGATCCACCGCACCGCCATGACTTTTCGATGCCCATGGCACTCGCGATCTGAGCTAAAACCAACGTGCCTGGATTCCCGCCCCGCTCGCTTGGCTTGACTCTCTTCGCCCCAGGGATACAATCCTCCTACAGACCCTCGGTGCCCACAATGCCGAACGCGGCCGAGCCCATCAGAGTACGCATTGGGCTCCATACCGGCGAGGCCATCAAGGAGGGCGAGGACTTCTTTGGCAAGAGCGTCATCCTGGCGGCACGGATAGCCTGTGAGGCCTCAGGGGGGCAGATTCTAGTGTCGTCACTCGTGAAGGCCCTGGTGGAAAGCAGCGGGGAGTTCCATTTCAGTGAGAGCCGGGAGATGGAGATGAAGGGGCTGCTTGGCACTCATCAGGTGTTCGAGGTCAACTTGCCCTGAAGTAGCCCGTGCCAAAACGGGGTCTCCTTGTGGAGTAGTCGCAGAAGGCGCTAGAATCGGACGTGCCAGAAGGACTTGGGGTCCATCAATAATTTACCGCGAACAGCAGTGATTGGGTTTTCGGTAGGGCGGATTTATAATGTTGCGATGGACTCGGCTGATGATAGGGTTGGAGCATACAACGTGACAACACTTAGTTTTGAGCAGCTTTTAAACGTCGACAATCTCCGGAAGCTCGCAGCCAGAACGGTCGAAACATATCCAACGGCATGGAAAGTCGTGCATGAAGCACTTCAAAACGCCAAAGACGCCGTACGCCGCTCCCAGCGCCAAGGCTCTATTAGTATCCTCTTAGACGTGGCGGAACAGAGAGTCACCGTAAAAGACGACGGTAACGGATTTCCAAGAGATACTGATCTGTTGGGCTTCGGCGGGACTGACAAGGACACGGACGAGGATTGGGCGCTGAATGGCAGGCAAGGAGTAGGTCTGAAGGCTGTGATTCTATCGACTTCTTTTTTTAAGATCGATGCAACCACTAACACGGGTCGATGGGGAGTGAAGATTAGCGGTGCAGACACCTTCATCGACGGCGGTGAGCCAGTATTTGAAATTAGCGACCTAATAGACAGCGACGAATCACTCGGGACTACGGTGTCGTATATATTCAGCGAACCGCTCGTCAGCCAGTTTGTAAACGAGGTGCTGTCTCAGCAACTTCCGTATATCTCCGAGATCTTCGCGACGAACCCGGTCGAGAGAATTGCGATGGCTTTCGAGACATATTTTAGGTCTTATAGCTATGCGGGTGACGTGAATTCTTTGCTCGGCATCCAATCGCCCATTCCCACCGATGTGCAGCTTACCATCCTCGCAAGCGGGCCGCCGACGGGGAACCTACCGTCGGAGTTGCTAACAATACTGGAACAGGGCAGAGTCGAGTCAAAATTTCGGTGCAAGCATTGGGACGTAATAGAAGCAGTAGATCGTACAAAAGCCGGAAGACCTCGGCCTACTGTTCTTACTCAAGCACTCCCTCCAGGCGGCCTCCTGGGCAGGTTCAACGAAAACTTTATTTATAGAGCGACACTTGCTTCTCCCGCCGAATATCAGAGCCTGCTGGTAAATCCCAACCTGAGACGGCCAATCAACGAAGCCAAATACCAACGTTTATTTGAGCAGTTGCGCGGATTGTACGTCGTGATTGGATCGAGGGCTGCGCTACTAAAATATCTTGTTGGGCCACCTCGTCAGTTTATATCTGCGGATGGAACCCCAACGGCACATGTTTTGCCGGGTCCTACGAGAGGCGGAGACGCTTCTTACGTGAGCAACAACATTCATTTTGTGGCGAATGTCGATGCCCGTCTGAATTATGGGAAACAGACGATTTCCAATCCATGGTTAGTTGGGATGGTCGCAGAGTATTTTTCGGACGCGGTCAGAGCCACACTGCGAAACGTGGCGATAAGCTTAGTAGGTAGTAATGTCTCGACCACATCCGCAGATGATATAGAAGATACTAGCGGAACCGAAACAGATGTTTTGTCTCGACCTACGTTGGCGGAAGGCCATCTCAGTTTCAAGCGGGTGCCAAGGGACGAAAACGCGCTAATTGCAATCTTTTTCGAGCTAATTGGCTGTGACGGTCAGGAGAACTGTTTTCGTTTCCGTAAGAATCTGCGTGCCGGTTTCAACGCCTGATTCTTTAACCGAGACGACCTGAATAATCGCCGTGACGACAAGCTGAATGACTTCAACTCGAACAGCTACGCCGTCCAATATTGCCGGGGCAACCCACGTTGCACTGTTCGGATTGGCAACTGATAGATTCCCATGCTCTGTGACATTAATCCAATCGAGCAGGACGCGGGTACTCTGAATGGGTTCGACAGTTGCTGTCATTTGAATTGTTTCACCCGGCCGCACAGTGTCTTGACTGATATCCACGCTGACATCAAGCGATTGTTCGGATAGCGTAGACAAAGGAGTTTCCTCATCCAATTCTTGGGTCGGATTTTTGACGCTGCTGCCACCGCAGGCGACTATCCACATCGCCAACCCCGATAAAATGGCATAGGATATCAGTAATCGAAACGATCTCATCATCATTCCTCCCTGAAGTAACGCGGACAAAACATAATAAACTATAATAATAAACGTAAATCAAACAAACAAACGTAAATCAGACAGTAAAGTTTCAAACAAATGGTGTTACTCCATCTGAGCGGAGCGTACTGCCGTCTCGTTGATATGCAACAAAATCGGCCAGTAGTAGGACAGTTTCGTTGAAAGCCTATTTTCGTAGGGGACCGCAGCCGAACTCGCAAGAGTTCAGTTCCCGGATTCTTGCGAATCCGGCTACAAGTGTCTGCCCCTGAACCTCGTAGGCTTAGGGGCGGACACTTTGAAGAAAAAGACTTAAAAACCCCCTCTAACTCCCCCTTCGTAAGGGGGAGAATCCACGCGGCCTCACGCTCTCCCCTCCTTACGAAGGAGGGGCCGGGGGAGGTTAACCTGTCCGCCCCTGAATCTCGTAGGGGCCTGGGGAGAGGTTAGATCAGTGGGCGGTATCTCGTCTACGGTGCAATTTGTGGATGAATTCCCTTTTGCGAAGACAGGATGAGCATGGATTCCGTAGCATCCAGACGAACCTTTGTTTTCATTTGGAGGGATAGCTTTTGAACCTCTTTCAGAATTGATCTAGCTTCTTCCCCTGATGCAATCTTTGGTCGAAACTCTTGAGGGTGGATAATAATGGGTAACAGTTCGGCTGACGAAATATCGCCTTCTTTGACAAAACGACAGCGAAGGACCAACCCACGCCGGGTGCGTATCCGACGTTGATCAAAGATGAAATTTCCCAAACTGTAACAGATCAATTTACCTTTGTACCATTCAACGCCTTGAACAACATGGGGATGATGCCCAATCACGAGGTCGGCTCCCGCGTCAATTGCATGACGTGCCGTTTTTCGATCGGTCTTCGTTGGGTGGTCTGCGTACTCCCATCCCCAGTGAAAAGATACGATGACGACATCAGCCCATGCCTTTGCACGCTTGATGTCTTGCGCCATCTTCTTGCGTTGAGTTATGGCAATTTCCGGCTCCTCCGTCGTTTTCTCACGCTGGATGACAGCGACGCCGGGCTTCTTCGCTGTTGCTTCCACCGTCAGGTAAAAATTCCATGAATACGCTAGCACGGATACCTTCACAGCGTTACAGATAAAGTTGGCACTCCGTCGAGCCGCTGTTTCATTCATGCCCGCACCAACGTAGGCAATTCCGTGGTGTGAGAGTACATCCATTGTGTCAAACAGCGCATCGCGCCCAAAATCCATCGAATGATTATTTGACAAGGAAACGACGTCAATCCCCGCGTGCATTAACCCCAGGATGGATTTCGTGTCCGCTCGAAAATGGATCTCTTTGCCTGCCATCGGCACCCCAAGCGTCGAGATCTGTGTCTCTAGGTTTGCAAATGTCAGATCTGCGTTTCGCAAAAGTTCCGCTGTCAACTCAAATGGGTAGGTCGGACCATGTTTCCGAATCTGTGTGCCGACGCCGCGACTGAGCATAACATCGCCGACAGCGATGAAAGTTAACTCCTGTTTTTCAGCATGTACGTGCGCGGTTCGGAAAAACAATGTCGCGATTAGAAAAATTAGCCCTGCTATTGAACAGATTCGCCGCAGGCGTTTCATGGCTTTCCTTCGTAGCATGTGCTCAAGTTGAGGAAGATAGTTTAGCAAAACCTCGACTAATTGTCAATCAGAGAATCTGTCTCCAGAAATTGTCTGGATTGAGATTGACTCGATGTAGTATACTTTTGTTCTGTTAGGGCGGGGCGAGGCTCCTGTCGAACCTAATGAAGCACGGCAACGCCTCGACCTCTACCACAGTCCTTAAATTTAACAGCGTACACTCACGGAGAAAAACATGGCAATTCATCTATCACGAGATGGAATCGAGGCAAAATTCAATCAATTAGCAGAGAGTCCGAAAGATCGCGGTGTGGTTGAATGCGTTGTCCTTCGCTTACCGGAAGAACAGCGGGAAACACCACAAGAAGCGGAAGTCAGTCCTGAAGGCGGACTGCATGGTGACCGTTGGGGAAGCGTGACGACACCAAATGTCAGGGCGCAGATTTCAATGATGAATTCCCATTTTCTGCGTCTTGTCGCGGGGAGTGACGAGAGAATATCTCTTGCGGGGGATAACCTGCTGGTCGATCTCGATCTCAGTAAGGAGAACCTCCCAGCCGGTACAAAACTTCAGATTGGCACAGCCACTTTTGAAGTCACAGATCTCCCTCACACAGGCTGTCAGAAATTTGAACGGCGATATGGCACAGATGCCCTCGAATTTGTCAATTCGGAAGCCTACGCCTCTAAAC